>CAZXHQ010000164.1:0-3304 GCA_964640145.1 uncultured Rhodothermales bacterium
GATCGCGGACGTGCAGAACGACGTGATTTCCTCGCTGGTCTACGTCCGCGAGAACAGCATCTGGGGCTTCTTCCACGAGGATCCGCTGAAAGAGCCGCCATACTGCGGCGTCGATGCCGGACGCTTCACCACGGATGGCCCAGGAGAGGCGAGCTGCAGCACACCCAAGCGCGGCACCGGCTCGGACAGAGCCGATCTGGCGGCAATGCTCAAGGCGGTGGCGCAGTACGAGGCACCGTCGGAATACTTGCTGGAGGCAAACTATCCGAACCCGTTCAATCCCCAGACCACGATCCGTTTCGCCCTGCCCGAGCAGAGCGAGGTGCGCCTGGCCGTCTACGACGTTGTGGGTCGCGAAGTACGGCGCCTCGTGGACGGACGCCTCGAAGCGGGTGAGCACGAGGTAGTCTTCGACGCTTCGAATCTGTCGAGCGGGGTCTACGTCTACCAGCTCACGGCAGGCGCGTTCAGCAAATCAAGGCGGATGGTGCTCGCGAAATAGTGCCGCCTCGCAGACGGCTGGGCGCATCGTCGTTTGACGAAGCGTTCGAGTGGACGGCAAGAAGACGGCCATGAAGGTTGGAGCGGGCTCATTAGGGCGCCATGAACGCGTGACATCTCGCGAGCGTAGTGGAGCTGCCTTCGGCTGTCGTTCCGGTGACCATGTCGTCTATTCGACGCTACGGAACACCCGTCAACCGGCTCTGAGCAAGTCCTCCTGCGGCTGTGCGCTGTAGACGAGCATAACGCTTCCAACCGCCTCCACGAGCTCGTTGAGACGCTCTCCATAAGCCCCGGCCTCCTCTGGACCCGGAATCTGCATTCCGAGAATGGAGAGATCGACGTCCCTGCTGTGTTCGGACAGGAGCCGGCTTATCGGCTGCCCAGCAGTACGCACGATGATATGCGGCGTGGCGTTCACCCGCACGTCGTCGAGCAGCGATTCCATATGTGCCCGCGTCTGTTCGCGGCCCGTCTCGTGTTCGATGATGCGGGAGAGGCGGAGCTCAGCCCCTCCCCAGTCGCCGTGCCTGCTGATCACGTGTCCTAGAAGCAGCATCAGATCCGCATTCCCGCCGCGGCCGCCCCACCAGACGTCGATCACGTCTCCCGCACCGAATCCGCGGTCGGGGTCGACCCTCAGAAAGAGCACCGATTTTCCAAGCTCGGCCATGTTTCGAAAGACCCGCATCAACGTGGTGCGGCCCGCAGGCGTATCGCTCCATCCCATCAGGATGGTATTGGACGCGAGAACGCCGACGCCGTGGGCCTGCACGACGGAAGCCGATCCCTCCGCGAAATTCGCGACGGCGTGCGCCTCGGCAAAGGCCGCCATCCGTCGGTTCTTGATATAGGCGCGAATCCGGTTCTGCGCCCGCTCGCGAAGCGCCGGAATGTTCAACCGGTCGCGCGGTCCCGTGATGAGCTGCATGAACGTGACGATCCCTCGCCCCAGGGTCAGCCACTCGGCAAGCCGGACGAGATGCTCGCGGTTATGCGGCTGTCCGGTAAACACGACGATGTTCGGCCGCCAATTCCGTCCGTGCGAAGGCGGACTGCGTTCCAGGTTCAGGAGGGCATAGCGAGCGAGCGAGGTCCAGATACCGCTCCGCACATCCCCCCACGCCCGTCCCAGGTTGCGCCGCGTTAGCCAGATGAAGATGCCGTATGAGACCACAACGGCGACAATCGTGGCCGGCATGTTGATCAAGAACATCGCGCCGTAGCATCCGAGCCCGCCCAGAAGCGAGACGATCGTCGGCACTCTAAACCGGGGGCGGAAGCTGGGATTTCCGACGAGCCGCTCGATTCCCGCTACGAGGTTGACCATCCCGTAGGTATTCAAGAAGAACATCGTGATAATAGGCGCGACGAAGTTCAGGTCGCCCATCCAGATGACGACCACCGCGATGATGCCGGTGACGAGGACGGCGGCTCTAGGTTCGGTTGGCGAGCCCATCTCGGCGGCCATCCACGACGGAGTCACGCGGTCGCGAGAAATCGCCTGGAGCGTGCGCGGGGCGGCGAGCACGCTGCCGAGCGCCGACGAGAGCGTCGACGCCGCGACGCCGGCCAGAATCAACACCGGCACGCTCGCCACTTCTTCCATAGCCAGATTCACGGAGATCAGCGTGTCTGCGGTGAGCTGAAAGGCGAACCAGACAGCCGCAGCCACATAGACGAGCGCCGTTACGGCGATTGACACGATGGTGCCGCGGGGAATGCTTCTGCTTGGATCCTTCAGATCGCCCGACATGCTGATGCCGACTTCTATTCCCGTCACAGCAGGGAAAAAGACGGCGAAGACGATCCAGAAGCTGATCCCTTCCGTGTACTGCGGCATGAGGTTGGGGCGCACGAAATCACCCCATCCTCCCGTAAAAAACGAGACCAAAGCGGCGACCAGAATGGCCAGTATGGCATACTGGATGCGAAGTGCGAAGTCCGCGCCGACGTAGGCGACGACGACGAAGACGACGGCGACCACCGTCGAGACCAGGCGCGGATCCAGTGCGGCGATGAAGGGAACACTCATCATGGCCTCGGTGAAGCCGATGACGTAGAAGGCAACGGAAATGGCCTGCGAAAGGTACAGGGGGATGCCGATCGCGCCGCCTATTTCAAGCCCCAGCGACCTTGATATCAAGTAATAGTTGCCGCCCGCCTTTACGTCCATGCTCGTTGCGATGGCCGAGAGGGACAGGCCCGTCATGAACGAGATAGCGTTGGCCAGCAGGATGATCGCGAGCGAACCCCAGAGCCCGGCCTGACCGACCACCCAGCCGGTCCTCAGAAAGAGGATGATCCCGAGGATCGTAAGAACGTTCGGGGTGAATACGCCTTTGAAGGTCCCGAAACGGGCGGTGGCGGACGTTGCAGTCGCCGGACTTGTCGTCATGCTCAGGATACGGCGGCCGGATAAGGCTAGATCGTGCTGTCAAAGTATAAGGATCGACGGATATGCTTCGTGAAATGCCGTATGTAGAAGCCGTGTGACGTTGGACTGTTCTCGGTCCGTTCTCGTACGTCTCGATCCGGTACGCTGATCGCGCTGATGACGGTAACCTTCATGAAACCGAGGCGCCGTTCCCGATCCGGCCTGGGGGAGGCCGCTCAGAAAGCCCAGATTTTCGGCAATGTGTCGTTATTCATCCGCGCTGTATAGTCCATGAAGAGCGTTTTCGGGCACGATGACCGGACAGGAATAACGGTTCTTGAATGGCGACGCAGCAGGCCCTCGGACTTTGGGTGCTGCGCGCGCCTTTTCGACCGGCATCGGAGGTCACACGGATCTAATGGGCCG
>CAZXHQ010000164.1:3404-7572 GCA_964640145.1 uncultured Rhodothermales bacterium
CCTGTGCCGAGGACCGCGCAGCCGCTTAATCGGACGTTCCATCGAACTTCTGCTTAATCGTGAACCTCCGCCAGGATCTGCTGCGCCTCGCGTTCGAAGTGCCCGGTCGACACGGGGCAGTTCATGCCGCACTCTTTCGGTGCGTCCTTCTCCCACCACCAGCGGCCCTCGCGCGTGTTGTCGGCCCCGTTCGTCGGCCGGGAGCACGGTGCGCACCCGATACTCGTGTATCCCTGATCGTAGAGCGGGTGTGTGGGTACGCCGCGGGCCTCGATGTACGCCTGCACCTCTTCCTCCGTCCAGTCGGCAAGCGGATTCAGCTTGACGATCCCCCCGTGATCGTGATCGAGCTCGACTTTCTTGATCGCCGAACGCGTCGCCCACTCGTCGCGCCGCAGGCCCGTGATCCAGGCATCGACGTCATCAAGCGCCCGGACGAGCGGGCGCACCTTCCGGATGTGGCAGCACAGGAAGCGATTCGAGACGGACTCGTAGAAGAGGTTCATCCCCTTTCGCGCGACCATTTCCTCGACCTCGCGGTGCTCCGGAAATTGAATCCGCCAGCTTGCCTCCGAATAGTGATTCCGAACCTCGTCCAGAAACGTGAGCGTCGCCTCCGGAAGCCGTCCGGTATCGACGGTGAACACGTTGATGTGGGGATCGATCTCGTAGGCCATGTCGAGAATCGCCAGCGAGTTTCGCTGCAGCGACGTGACGAGCGCGATCCGATCGCCGAAGGTCTCGATGCCCCAGCGTACGATCTCCTGCGGCGGCTCGAAGTCCAGATCCATCGCGATCTCGCCGATCTCGAGATCGTCGAAAATGATTGGGTGTGCGTTCATATTGTATCTGTTTCGACTATGCGGGAGGGTGCCTCCGGCTGCGCGCTCATCCGCCCGAGAGGGCCGGCAGGACGAACACCTCGTCTCCGGCTTCGACCGGCGTGTCGAGCCCCTCGAGCTCGCGGATGTCTTCCTCGTTTAGAAACAGGTTCACGGACTCATACCACTCGCCGCCCTCCAGTGGAATCTCCTCCTTCAGCCCGTTGTAGCGCCGCGTAAGGCTTTGCACGAGCGATCGCACCGTCCGGGCGCGGGCGGAACGGAAATCGTGCTGTTCGATCCCGCCGGCGAACTGAACGAGCGGGCCGCTGAGCCGGAGCGTGACCGGGCGTTCGTGGTCGAGCTCCTCCACGTCCTCCCCCAGCGCGATCGACTTCAGCTCCGCATCCGTCCTGGCGTTGCTGAACGCCTGGAACGAAAGCGATGCGTCTGCCGACTGCCCGTTCGCCTGCCGCCGGCCGTTGGGACCGGCCTGCGTCCCCGGGGAACGGTCCGTCCCCTCCGCCGCGTGTCCGTTGGTCGGAGCGCTGCATCCGGGCGAGCGGCGTTCCTCCAGCCA
The DNA here is from genome assembly GCA_964640145.1 of uncultured Rhodothermales bacterium. GTDB lineage: Bacteria > Bacteroidota > Rhodothermia > Rhodothermales > VXPQ01 > CAZXHQ01. Next base: position 4,806 of record CAZXHQ010000164.1, read on the forward strand.
CGCCTCCACCAGACGGATGAGGACGTCGGTCACCTCGCCGGTGGGCACCTTTCTGAGAAGCGGCTTGCCGATGGCAGCCTCGCTGCCCGTGCCACCGCGCAGCGTGACGTCGTAGGCATCGATTCGCTCGCCCTCTTTGGAGCGCGCCGTGGTCCCCTGCAGCCCGATGTTGCCCATCCAATGCTGGGCGCATGCGTGGGGGCAGCCGTCGACCTTGATGGTAAGCTCGTCGCCGATCTCCGCTCCGAAGTGCCGGTCCAGCTCTTCGAGGATCTCCTGCGCTTTTTCCTTCGTCTTGGCGACCGAGAAATTACAGTACTTGTGGCTCGTGCAGGCTACCGAATGTCCGAAGACGCGATTGCGCTCCAGCGAGAATCCGATCTCGTCCACCTCGCGCCGGATCCATTCCAGCCGATCCTCCGGCACGTCGGCGAGGATGAAGTTCTGATCGCGTGTGAACCGGGCGTGTCCGCCGACCTCGTCGAGCACATCGGCGAGGCGCTGCAGCTGATCGCCCGTCACCCAGCCTTGCGGCACGGAGTATCCGAGGGCGTAGAGCCCGTCCTGTTTTTGGGGGATCAGGCCCAGATGGGACTGGTCGCCGTGGCGGGCTTCGGGCGCGTCCAGCCGCTCGAACGTCCGGCCGAGCCGCTCCTCGAGCATTTCGCGAAGCTTGTCGGGGCCATGATCATCCACCATGAATTTAATGCGCGACTTTGGCCGGCTGACTCGGTATTTCAGGTCCTCGTTCCACAGATCCGTGATACCGCGCAGCACCTCCAGCGCCTCCTCTTCGGGGACGAAAATGCGCAGGTCACGCGCCATGCGCGGCGTGGAAGAGAGCCCGCCGCCGGCGCGCACGGCGTAGCCGCGTCGGCCCTCGTGAATTACGGCCAGGAGCGCGATGCCGTGAAACTCCGGTCCGCTGCAGTGCAGCGGGCAGGCCGTGATGGTGAACTTGAGCTTCCGCGGCAGGTCCGAGTACTTGCGGTTGCCCGTGAAGTACTCGTGTACCTCATCGATCAGGGGCCGCACGTCGAACGCCTCGTCGGGATGGATCCCGGCCAGCGGACAGCCCGTCACGTTGCGTACGGTGTCGCCCTCGGCCCCCGTGTTCGTCAGACCGGTGTTATTGATAGCTTCGACGACCTCCGGCAGCGCGTCCAGCCTTACGTTGTGGAGCTGGATCCCCATCCGCGTGGTCAGCTCGCTGTAGTTGTCGCCGTAGCGCTCGGCGATCTTGCCGACCCCTCGAAGCTGCCCGGTGGAGACGACGCCGCACGGTACCTTCAGCCGGACCATGAAGCTGCCGACCTTGGGCTTGTCGTGCACGATCCCGTACCAGTACAGGCGGACGATGTCGTCTTCCGGAATGTCTTCGTAGCCCTGCTCGATGAAATCGGGCAGTTCATCCAGGACCTCTAGTGGAAACTTGTCGCGCTTGAGCCGCTCGACCTTATTGCGCTTGTAGACGAGCTCCCAGGAAGTGCCGCCGCCGCCCAGCTTGACTTTTTTCGATGACTTGGACGCGCCGCGCAGGGAAGGCGGAAGATCGGGCTTCTTCGTGCCGGCGTCGGTCGTCTGCGGGGATTGAGTACTGCTAGACATAGGTGAGTACGGAGAAATTCGTGCGTGGAAAGCCGTCGAGAAGAGGCCCTCGGCGTTCCTGTGCTCGCGGCTCACGCCCGGCGTCCGGAGAAGATCGCTCCGTTCGCGAGCCGCCGCGCCGGCCCGTTCGTTGTCCGCCCCGGTCCTGTTGAAGCGGCTCGTTGCGGATGCGCGACGCCGCTACGCGGCCTTCTGCGTCACGGAGAACGGCGAGAATCAGCTGAGAGGCTCAACAGCAACAACAGTGCTCGTCCGAACACGTCCTACACATACACACCGCTTCGGCAAACGACGGAAGTGACTGATTGTAGCGTCTGCGCGAAAGAGCGAAACGATGTGTCATTGCCAGATACTGTTAGATGCAGCAGTAACTGTGTCAAAAAACGTACATGGGTTGAAACGGATGGTTCCGGCCGGCATGGCGCCGTCGGTGGAGCCAAGGTCCTCCGAAAGCGCAGTCCTCACAAGTCATCCCCGTTCTTGCCGCATTTCCGCATGGCGTAATATGGGGGTGTTCGTGAAATCGTCCAAGAGCATCATCAAGCCATGGAGTGGATCAACTTTGTAATTGGAAGCGCTTGCGGATTCGTCGCGGTGGCGATCGTTCTGTTCGCCATTCGAATCATTCGCAACCGGAGACAGCCGGGTTACGCCGAGTTGCTCTACAACTTGCGGCGCGACCTCCTCGCAGAAACCATGCGCAGGCGAATACAGCTCGAAAGGAAGCAGACGCGCGCCGTCATGCAGGCGACGAAGCTGCTCTCTGCCTCGCGCGGCATTCCCCCCGGAAAGTCATTCGACACGTATCGCGACGCATTCGGCAAGGCTCTCTTCGTCTTTCAGAAGGAACTCGCCTCTTCCCGTCCGTTTCTCAATCAGGAGACGGCCACCGTCTGCGAGGAAATCGAGTCGATCCTCGTCGACATGGTAACGCTTTCGGCTGAGGAATCGCGTAAGATGGCCGCGGACCTGTGGGCCAGTCTCACGAGCGCCCGTCTACGCTACGACGACTGCGTCCAGGCGGAGACAGACCACGAGGCTCTAAAAACCGACACCGTACGCTTGATCACGATGAACGGCAGGAAGAACGGCCACCGGATGCCGGCCCAGGCCGATTCGAAGTAAGCTGCGGACGGCAGCGTCGCCTCGATCCGGTGCT
>CAZXHQ010000165.1:0-7536 GCA_964640145.1 uncultured Rhodothermales bacterium
GGCAGGAGCCGCTCGGCGTCGAATCTGACGCTCTCGGGAAGCCGCATCTTCATCAGGCGCGAGACGACGTCGTCGAGGGACGGATCCTGCTCGAGCTCGGCCTCTCGCTGCGGTAGCAGCACGTCCCGCAGATAGGTACGCATCTCCTCTCCTGCCTGCAGGTTGTCGTCGTGAACGGCTCCCGACATGGCCTGGTTGTGAAACATGTCGTACTGCGTGGCCCGCGACCACCGGAACATGCTCTGCAGATCGGGCCCCGGGAACCCGAAATATTCACCGGTCAGGAGGATGGGGACCTTTCTCGAGAGGTTCGAGACGACCTCCAGCTTTCCGTCGGCCCTGCCCTCCTCGATGCACCGATCGGCAAACTCCCTGACCTTCTCTCGTACGGCAGGGAGGTCCGCCTTCTGTATCAGGGAGCGCATGATTCCCTTGTCGCGCTGATTGTAAACCGTCCCGTCGTGGCCGAGCATGAACGGGCCCACCGATTTGTCGATCATAGGCGCGTACATGACGCCGAAAACGTCGGGCCGCTCGAGCACCTCCTGAACGTCCCTGAACCGGGTGATGAAGACGGGTCCGCCCTTCGGCAGCGCAAGAATGGGCTTGACGGCCCGCAGCACCTTGTAGAAGGCGTCGATCCGGTTCTCGATGATGTACTGAAGGATGTCGGCGGCGCGGCCTTTGGGCGGCGGCGCCGGCGGCCAGTCCGGGTCGCGCTCGGATCGGCTCGGATCGAGGGAGCGCGCCGCATCGGGAACGAAGCGGCGTCGGTCGGCGGCGGGTGCCGTGTTCATGGCTTCATGCGACGCTGGATGAAACGCAATGTGAGCGTGGGGTCGGGATTCGGCTCCGGCGCGGCCGGCAAAACTATATCGTCTTCAAGAATTCGATGATGGACCACCGGTCCTCCTGCGACAGGGTCGGGCCGATGATCCCCTTGTCGAGCTTCCACCAGGTTACCGTCGAAGGGTTAAAGTCACCCTCGAACTGGTGACCTCGGTTGGAATTACCTGGGAGCGTGGTATCCATCTTGAAGGTACCCTTGGCCTTGACCGTCTTGAGGCCGACGTGCACCGGATCGAACTCCCTGCTGCCCACATAAAACGTCTCGTCACGTTCTTCCCAGGGACTGAGCAGCTGATAGAGGTTCGGCACGGAGCCGTTGTGCAGGTACGGTGCCGTGGCCCAGGCACCGTCGAGCGGACGTGCCTTATAGGCCAGCGGCGCCCGAATGTCGTTCGGACGCAGACCGTTCCACACGTTGCGGAGCGAGTCCGAGAGGCCCAGCTCATCGTAACCCTTGCGTACGGCGTTCTCTACCAGGAACGGCAGGGCTTCCCCGGCTGTCAGGAGGCGGCCTCCGCCGTCGCTCAGGCTGCCCCGATACTTCTCCCCGAGCGGCCCGACGTCGACGATTCGCTGCAGGAAGTTGACCGCCTGCAGCGAGTCGGTACCGACCTCACCGATGTTGATCAGGTTGAGCGCGAGATAGCGGTTGCCGTATTCGTCTTCCGGCGTCCAGTAGGTAGTGTCGGTAAAGAGCGGCGATCCGGCCGTCGGCGCGGGGAGGTGGCACGGCTGGCAGTGCTGCCGGTAGAGCTCGGCACCGCGCGCGGCCCTGGCCCGATCGATCGGCGGCATCACGTCGTCGGGCCACGCAGGCGCCCGCAACCCTTCGAACGGCGCGTCGCCTCGGATCAGAGACTCGATCTCGTGGAGGTTGCCGAGTCGGATCGTGGACGAAAACAGCTCGTCTTCATCGTCGACGTCCTGGAAGTTTACCCGGGCGAAGACGCCCATCGCTTCCCCGGCGTTGCGGATCATGGGCCGCTTGATAGATGCGTTGTACTGCACCCATTCGAACCACGGCGTATCCCATATCGGCGGGTAGCTCACCGGAGCGTTCGAGACGGAGAAATCGCCGAGGTCGATTTCCTCGCCGAAGACGAAGTTGCCGATCCGACCGAGGGCATCCAGGCGCCCGAAGCCGTCCATCGTCGAATAAATGCGGCGGTCGGTGACCAGCTGCTGCAAGGCCTTCCCTTCTTCGATCAGCCGCTTGATCTCCGTGCGGAGCGTGTCGCGCTGCGCCGCCGTGTGTGCCTCGCCCAGCACGGCGTCGGCGAAGCGGTCGAAGCGCGTGGGGATGTAGTACGTCAGCGCGAGGGCATAGCCCGTAGCCAGCTCGAATTTCGTCAGGTTCGTCATCGCCGGCCCGCCGTCGATCCGAATTCCGGTCCCCTCGAAGTTGATCTGTCCGGTATGACACGCGGCGCACGTGAAGCCCATCACGTCATACTGCCTCCCCGTCGACGGGAGGACGTAAGCGGAGTCACGAGCGAACCCGACGGGCAGACGCTCGGGGTTGTTCTGCGCACCGCGGGCCTTTTCGAGGTCGGACTCGAGCGCCCAATCGAGCTCGACGTTCGCGGGATCGTAGCGTGTTCGCGGATTCGGAAGGAATCCAAACCGGCCAATGTAGTCGTCCGCCATCAGCTTCGGAACCGGACCGACGAGAAAAAGCGGAAGAGCCGGCTGCTCCAGCGCCAGAAGCCAGTCGTAGTCGATGATCAGCTCGAAGGCGCCGCCCTGCGTCTCGTGATAGAACCACTGCCGCTCGTCGTCGGTCCAGTTCTGGTCGGACAGATACCTTACGTCTACTTCCTCGTACGTCGGCAGCGCGATGGTGCGCGACAAGAAGATGTAGAACAGGACGTGCGCGGCCGCCAGAGGCAGCACCAGGATCAGCAAAGCGACCAGGAGCAATCGGCGCGGATTGGTCATCGAGAACAAGAGGATGATGAGGATGAGACGTCGGAGGGCGGACGGCGGGTGTCGCGGCGCCGTCCGGAAGGGTGAGGGTGTCCGCGGCCGTCAATGGCTGATGAGTACGGCGATCACCAGCTTCCACGTACCCTCCGTCTTGCGCCACGTGTACATGGCGCCGAACTTTCCGAAAGGCTCACCGGCGCGGTTGATGCGCACGAGATGGAACGATGTGATCGCGACGTCGGGCGAAAGTGTTTTTATGTGAAAATGTGACAGGTCGTCCTTCACGTAGTTCTGGTCCTTGAATTGCTGCATGAGCCCCGCGATGTAGCCGTGGATCTCTTCGCGCGTATGGAAGATGACCGGACCGTCGTCGGAGAGAAACATCATGGGCACCTCGAAATAGCCGAGCACGTTCTCGGGCACGAAGGTCATGAAGGCGGCGGCATAATCCGTCATCGTGTCAACGACCTCCTTCTTCTCGTTCGAAAAGAAATGGTAGGCCAGCTTCTGGCTCTGCTCTTTCAAAAATCCCATGCACACCCCCTTTGGTGAGTAGGTCGTGTCATTCGGGCGGACTCCCGTTCCTCCCGTACCATCCCCGGTTACGCCACCGGTAGCGACTCCATGATGTCTCGCGCCTCGGCCAGATCGGCTTCGGCAAATCCCTCCGTGAACCAGCCGTACACGCCCGACAGCAGCGTGTGGGCCTCTTCCGTACGCTCCTGATCCTTCCAGAGGCGGGCGACGCTGTTCGATGCCCGCAGCTCGAAGAGCTTCGCCTCCTTACACCGCGCGAGGTCTATCGCTCGCTCGTACCACGTCTGAACCTCTTCCGCCGCGTGCTTCCTCGCCAGGAGAACGTCTCCCTGCAGCCGGTGAATCTCCGGCTCCCAAACTTCGCCGCCGGCCTTCTCAATATGCGCGAACGCCTCGTCGAGCGCGTCCTGCGCACCCGCCGGATCATCGTAAGCGAGAAGCCCCCGCGCGTATTCCCCCAGCAGTACGGAATATCCGAGCCCGTATCCCGCGGCGCGCATCGCTTCCATCAGGCCCTTCGAGCTCCGGAACGCGGCGCTCTCGCCCTCTCCCCTGATCGCGAGATGGTGGATGACGTTCGTGATCAGCATCGGAAATGGATCGCCGTACTCTCGGCCGATGTCCAGGTACGTCGCCGTGTGGCGGTGCACCGCTTCGTAGTCTCGGGCGGACAGCTCGAGCAGGCCGCAGTAAAGGTAGGCCTGGTAGAGGTCGAAGTGATAATCGCCCGCGATGGCCTCGTCGAGGAGATCCAGCAGGCCCGAGCGGGCCTGATCGGGGTATCCCATTAGCAGCTTAGCGAAGCTGCTGTAGAGCCGGGCACTCTTTGAAAGCGTCCCCGAGCCCATCTGTCGTAGCACGGCATGCTTCGTCGGATCGTACGTTCGTTCTACCTCATCCGCGTGAGCGATCGCATGCGGCAGCGCACCCCGGAACAGGTCGATGGCCGCCATGAGGTAGGCGCTTATCACCTGCACTCGGTCGGACGCGCCGCCGCGGACGTCCCGGATGCGACGGGCGATGTCGGAGGCCTTCGCATAATTGCCGCGCACGATGTGCGTCGAGCTGAGACCCATCAGCGCCAGGATCAGCGGCTGGACGTCGTCGATGGAGTCGCACAACTCGGAGGCCCTCGACAGCACGGCCTCACCCTCGGGGGCCCAGTATCCGTTCGCCATATTGAGCGCGTGGCCGAGCGGCACCAGCAGCGAAAGCTCGACCGCGTCGCGCTCTCTACCTTGCGGGAGGCTCGCGACGAGCTCTCGTCCCGCTGTGAGATGCCGGACGGCCTCCTGATTTTCATAGCGGGTCATCGCGCGGTGCCCGGCCTGGATCCAGTGCGGAATCGCCTTCTCTGCGATCTCCGCGGCCGTGTAGTGGTAGGCGACGAGCTCGGGCTGGGCCTGGGTCTCACTTTCTTCGAGAAGTCGAGCGACCTTCTCGTGCAGCGCCCTCCGGCGCTTTCTCAGCAGCGTCTCATAGGCCGCGTCCTGAATAAGCGCGTGCTTGAAGATGAAGCTGACGTCGGGATAGAAGCCGCGCTGGTAGATGAGCTCTGCCTCGACCAGCCGGCCGAGCGCCTTCTTGAGCGACGCCTCATCCTCTTCCGACACTCTCAGAAGAAGGTCATACCGAAACTCCCGGCCGAGCACGGCCCCGATCTGGGCGGTGGCTTTCGCAGCCGGCAGACGGTCGAGCCGCGCCAAGAGTGACCCCTGGAGCGTCGACGGAATGGCGTGGTCGGGAATGGATCCGGTAAGCTCGTATCGGTCTCCCCTGTCTTCGAGGATGCCGAGCTCCAGAATCATGTTGGTCAGCTCTTCCGTGAAGAGCGGGACGCCGTCGGTCTTCTGCACGATCTGACTCAGAATCTCCGGCGGCAGCTTCTTTCGGCTCTTGTGTTCCGAGATGGCAATGAGATCGGCCACCTCCAGCTTGCCGAGATCGACCTCGCTGGTGCGAGGCTTGCCGAGCCAGGCCGGACGAAAATGAGGCCTCGTGGTGACGAGAATGAGCAGCGCCTGGACGGGCACTTGCGAAACGAGCATCTCCAACCACTCGAGCGTCGACGGGTCCGCCCAGTGCAGGTCTTCGATGACCAGGAGACCCGGCGCCTCGGTACACCGCGCCGTGAGAAGACGTACCAGAGCGATCATCGTCCGCCGCTGGCGCTCCGCAGCGGCAAGGGCCGGAGGCTCGAGACTCTTGGGCAGAGGGATGTCCAGAAGCCCGGCGATCAACGCCGCGTCGAGGTCGTCCTGCATCCCAGCCCGGCTGAGGAAGTTCGAAAGACGCTCGAACGAGATCGGCTCTGAGGGATGCTCTCCGGAGCGGACGTTTTCCCGGAGGTAGTCCGTAAGCGGGTGCAGCGCGCTGTTCGTCTCGAACGACGAGCAGTACAGGTGAACGTGCCGCCCCGTGTCGGCCTCGTTGAGCTCCGTCGCGAACGTCTCAACGAGCCTGGACTTCCCAAGTCCCGCCTCACCTGAGATCAGCACGATCGAGCCCTCGCCGGATCGAGCCTGCTTCCATCGCTGGCGCAACGTCGCCATTTCGGCGTCTCGTCCCACGAGCGGCGAGAGGTCCGCATCCTCGATGAAATCCAGACGGGTTCGGGCGCCGCTTTCGCGAAGGACCGCGAACGCCTCGACGGGCTCCGCGAAACCGCGTACGTGCTTCTCGCCCAGGCTCTCGAAATCAAAGTACCCCGCGCTGAGCCGGCGCGTCACCTTGCTCGTTACAAGCGAACCCTCCGCAGCCGACTCGCTGAGCAGCGCCGCCACGTGGCTGATGTTGCCCTGCACCTTATAACCGTCTTCATCGGTACCGACGACGGCGACGCCGGTGTGGACGCCGACCCGCACCGGCGGCGTCGGTCGCCGGCCCGCCGCACTCCTTTGTGGATGCTGCTGGATCGCATTGCGAAACGATAGCCCGAATCGAAGGGCGCTCCGAGCATCGCTCTCGCTCGCCTGGGGATATCCGAAGTAGGCGCAGAACGTCCCCCCGGTGGACGGTCCGGGAAGCGCATCGAAGCGGGTGATGTGGGCATCCCAGATCGAACGATATTCGTCGGTCAGATCGACGAGATCCTCCGGGTCCAGTCCTTCGAGCAGGTCGCCGAAACCGGCTATCTCTCCGTAGACGACCGTCAGCTGACGCCGCTCTTCGACCATCGAGGGCGAGCGGGGCGCCTCCGACGCAGACGAGGGGTGAGGCTCGGCCGAGGCGGACGGTGGGGCGACCGGGTCGGGCGGCCTCCCGCGTCGGCCCGGCGCACCCGACTCGATGAGGGGCGCCACGTCGTCGATGAAGGCGCGCGCCGTCGGATATCTGCGCTCGGGATCCTTGGAAAGAAGCCTTTCCATGATCGGGTCGAACGCCGTGCCGATCTCGGGCCGCCGCTCCGAGATGGGTGAGTGGGCGACGTTCAAGATCGAATAGTAGACGGCCTCGCGGTAGTCTCCCTTGAACGGCCGCTCGAACGTAAGCATCTCGTACAGCACGGTGCCGAGTGACCACAGGTCCGTTCGACGATCGACCGCTCCGCCCGTGATCTGCTCCGGACTCATGCAGGTCGCCGTCCCGGCGATGGTGCCCGGCCGCGTGACGCCGACGGTGTCGGCGAGCTTGGCGAGGCCGAAATCCAGTATCTTGACTTCGCCGCGCTCGGTAACGAGGATGTTTTCGGGCTTGATGTCGCGGTGGATCACACCCTCATCGTGCGCCCGCTCGAGACCGCGCGCGACCTGAAGGGCAATGTCTACGGCCTGATCCGTCGAGAGGTCCTTTTCACGGATGACGTCGCGGAGGTCCCTCCCCTGAACGTGCTCCATCGCGATGAAGAGCGTCTCGCCGTCGTCGACGACCTCGTAGATCGTCGCGATGTTCGCGTGCGTGAGGCGGGCGGCTGCACGTGCCTCTACCATGAACCGCTCGCGAGCCTCGCTGTCAGGCCGCAGATGATCGGCCAGAAACTTCAGTGCCACGCGGCGACCAAGGCGCGTATCCTCGGCAAGGTAAACCACACCCATCCCACCCCGACCGATTTCGTCGATGACCTGGTAATGTGAGAGGGTCGAGCCGATCATGATGGGCCGTATCCGTTGTTCGCCCCAAAGGTAGTGGTAGACCGCGCACCGAACAAGTGGCTGGAGCAGGATAGGGATCGACGTGGGTAACCTTTGCCCCGTGTTTCCTCTGGATTTTCGTTGGTGCGCCCTA
>CAZXHQ010000166.1:0-3910 GCA_964640145.1 uncultured Rhodothermales bacterium
TCGTACACGATGCAGCCTCGATACGTCGGCAGCACGGCATCCTCGAGCGATGCCGGCCGTGCCGCCGTGTAGACGCCCTTTATGCGGTGGGCGTCCGTATACGCACGCATGATGGCGGCCGACTCGGTTGCTCTCCCGGCGGCGAGTGCTCGGACGGCCGCTGCGGCGTCGAGGAGGCACCGCGCCGCAAAGACCCGCCGCCATTCGCGCTCGGGAAGGTTCTTGTAGAGAAGGAGCAGGCTGTTGCGGAAATTCAAGTACACCTTGCGTGCGTCTCCCTGCGGAAGGGAACCGCCTCCGATGTGGTACACCTCGCTCTCCGGTGCTACGCGGATGCGATATCCCGCCCGCTGCAGGCGCCAGCACAGATCGATCTCTTCCATGTGCATGCCGAACCGCTCGTCGAGGAGACCAACCTCGTCGAGCGCCGACCGGCGAAGGAGCATCGCCGCACCGGTGGCCCAGAAGACGTCGCGGGCATCGTCGTACTGACCGCGGTCGGCTTCCAGCTCGAAGAAGATGCGACCTCGAGTGAACGGATAGCCGTACCGATCCAGAAACCCTCCGGACGCACCCGCATATTCGAACCGCGATCGATCCGCGTGCTGAAGCAGTTTGGGCTGCACCGCGCCGACGTCATCCCGGGCTTCCGCTTCCTCAACGAGCGGGTCGAGCCATCGGGGGGGTACTTCGACGTCGTTGTTCAGCAGGACCAGGTACTTGCCGGACGCGTGGTGCATGGCTTCGTTGTTGCCGCGGCAGAACATCCAGTTCTCGGGATGGCGTATCACCGTGACCTGCGGAAACGATTCGCGGACCCACTCCGCCGAGCCGTCGACGGAAGCATTGTCCGCGAGAATGATCTCCAGGTTATCGTATGCCGTCTCCACGACGGACGGAAGGCACCGCTGCAGGAGTGGAAGCGCGTTCCACGTGACGATAAGGATGGAAACGAGGGGACGATCGTCCGACATGGCGAGTTGGGCTTCGAGTCCGGCAGCCGTATTTTCGGTTCACAAGGCCACATGGAGCATACGAGTTCAGCGTCTTCCGGGGCCGGCTCATTCCAAGTAGATCAATTCGCAAATACGCTGCCCTGTGAGTGCCGCTGCATCGCGCTCCGCGCATCGACCTAACAACCTACGTGCGCACGTTTCTTCGATCCACAATACGGCGGCGCGGCGCCGGGTCAGTTGCTCGTTGTACGTTACCGTATGGACGGAATAATGTACTACGCGATAGGAAATTGAGAGATCTCCAAACGGGCGACGATCGACATCGTTCGACCCTGACGTGAATTCGAGCAAGCCCACATACGAGGACGCCCGCCGCGCGCTGCGCGACCACTGGGGACATCCGGACTTCAGGGCCGGACAGTGGGAGGTTATCGAGCACGTCCTCGACGGTCGCGACGTGCTGGCGATCCTCCCGACAGGGGGTGGTAAGTCCGTCTGCTATCAGGTTCCGTCCGTATTGCACGAGGGGCTCACGCTCGTGGTCTCCCCGCTTATCGCACTCATGCAGGATCAGGTGGCGAGTCTTCGAGCGCACGGTATCGAGGCGGCCTGCATCAACAGCTCGCTCAGCCGCCGCGAGATCGACCGGCGCTGGACCGACGCCGAACATGGTCGCTACCGGCTTCTCTACGTTGCTCCGGAGCGGTTGGGCTCGGAGCTTTTTCTTGCACGGGCCGAGCGCATGGACGTCCGCCTGCTGGCCGTCGACGAGGCGCATTGCGTCTCCGAGTGGGGTCACAACTTTCGCCCGTCCTACCTCCGGATCGCCGAGGCCCGCGAGCGCATGGGCCATCCGCCCACCATCGCCGTCACCGCGACGGCGACGCCTCGCGTGCGGAAGGACATCGTCGGGTACCTGGACCTCCGCAGCCCGGAGGTCGTCGTTCGAGGCTTCGACCGCCCCAACCTGGTCTGGTCTGTCTTTCGTACGGAGAACAAACGGTCGAAAGTACTCGACGTCATCGAGAGCGTGCCGGGAACGGGCATTCTTTACGCCGCCACGCGGAGGGGCGTCGAGGGCTGGTCGGCGTGGCTGAATCGACGGGACGTAACGGCCGCCACCTACCACGGGGGCATGAAGGGAGACGTCCGCGAGCTCATGCAGGAGAGCTGGATCGCGGGCGAGCACCGCATCATGGTTGCCACGAACGCCTTCGGTATGGGCATCGACAAGCCGGACGTAAGGTTCGTCATCCACGTCGATCTACCGGGCACGCTCGAGTCCTACTACCAGGAAGCAGGGAGGGCAGGCCGTGACGGGAGGACCTCCTACGCCGTCCTGATCTACCATCCGAGCGATGAGGAGACGCCGCGCCTTCTGTTAGACGAGAGTCATCCCACGGGAAGCGATGTCCGTGCCGTCTATGACGCCGTCTGCAATCTGTCGCAGATCGCCGTGGGAGCGATGCCCGACCGGCCCGTCGTCGTGCACCCGAGGACCGTGGCGAAGCTGACGGGGCTGTCGACGGGAAAGATCAAGACGGCCGTCGATCTCGCGGCGCGGCAGGAGGCCTGGAAGGTGCTCCCCGTGAGTAAGCATTTCGGAATGATTCGCTTCACGCAGCCGGCGAGCAACGTGCGGGCCTATGCCGCACATCTGTCCAATGACGCGCTCGGCGAATTTGTGAAGGAACTCTTGCGAACGGTGCACGCGGACGCGTTTACATCATGGTGGGAGATCGATCTTCGGCTACTCGAGCGCCGGACGGGGTTGGAGCGGAGGCGCTTGCTGAAAGGTCTCGAGTACTTTCGTGCGCACGACCTGTTCGACTGGAAGGCGCCGGATCGCGCCCTGCGCGTGGAGCTGCTGCATCCGCGCACTCGCAAGCTGCCGGTGGACGTCGAACGCGTCCGAAGCGCGCGCGTCCGGGCGGAAGCGCGCCTGGCAGACATGATTCGATACGCTCACTCGGATCGATGCCGCCGTCACTTCCTGCTGACGTATTTCGGGGAGGATGTGCCCGAACGATGTGGTACGTGCGACGTGTGCCTCGGACGGCACGAGCCGTACGTGCCGACGGCCGCCGATCGGCCCGTCGTCCGGCACGTATTGCGCCAGGTTGCCGACAAGAAGCCGCGGCAAGAATGGTTTGATGCGGACCGCCCGCCGTCGTACCGAATCGACCGCCTGATCACCTGGCTCATCAAGGAAGGATATCTGCGGCAATCCCAGCCGCTGGGCAACGCTTTCGAGCTTACGGAGAAGGCGGTCGCGGCGCTTGCCGATACCGGATAGAGTCCGGGGGGAACGGGGGCGCACGTTCCGCTGCCATCTCATCGACGACGCGGCCGTACAGCTCGGCATATTCCTGGGGACGGTCGGCGTAGTATCGCATGGCGGCCGCGTAGGACGCGCTGTCGAGGCCGTATCGCTGCAATATGGAGTCGCGAGCCCCCACGAGGGGGCGGTCCTCGATCTCCAGACGCGCGTTCAAGAGGTGGAGCTCGATCAGCACCTCGACCATCGTCGAGTCCGCGACGGGCTTCGACCCGTCCGGCGCACACCCTGCCGCCAGCACCAGCACCAGCACGAGGGCGACCATGCCCGTCCATCCCGATCGACGGAGAGCAGCGTGCTGCACGGCCGGCACCTCGATCGACGAACAGTTCAACCTCCTACCTTCAACTTTCAACCGAAGTACATCAACGGGATCTAAGAACGTCCGTGCGCGCGCAGCGCGACGCAGACACGAACCCGCACCGCGCTGGGCCAGAGCTCCTGGCCGGCGAGCGACGGACCAGCGCAGCAAGTAAAAGCGGGAATTATCGACGGCCCTTGAAGTACTAAGGGATGATCTTGTTAAGCTCGTACTCGATGATGCCTTCGGCGCCCGCTCGCTTCAGTTCGGGGATGAGCTGGCGAACCTGGCGCTCCTCGATAACGGTCTCGATGG
>CAZXHQ010000166.1:4010-7527 GCA_964640145.1 uncultured Rhodothermales bacterium
TTCAGTTCGGGGATGAGCTGGCGAACCTGGCGCTCCTCGATAACGGTCTCGATGGCGACCCAGTCGTCGCCGTTGGCCAGCGACGAGACGGTGGGCATGCGCAGCGCTGGGAGCACGTCGATAATCCGCTCGGCATCCTTCCGGAGGGCATTGAGCTTGAGGCCCACCCGTCCTTCGGCGCGGATGGCGCCCTGCATGAGGAGGGCGATGCTCTCGATCTTCTGCCGCTTCCAGGGATCCTCCCAGGCCTTTTTGTTGGCGACGAGCTGCGTGTTGGAATGCATCAACACGTCGACGATCCGCAGCTTGTTGGCCCGGAGCGACGAGCCCGTCTCGGTGACCTCCACGATGGCGTCGACCAGGTCGGGGCACTTGGCCTCGGTGGCCCCCCATGAAAACTCGACGTCCGCGTCGACGCCGTGCCCGGCGAGCCACTTCCGCGTGATGTTGACGACCTCCGTGGCGATGCGCTTACCCTCCAGATCGTGCACGGACTGTATCTCGGAATCCTCCGGCACGGCCAGCACCCAGCGGACCGGCCGCATGCTCGCCTTCGAGTAGATAAGGTCGGCGACGGGATAAACCTCTGCGTCCGTCTCGATCACCCAGTCTTTGCCGGTGATGCCCGCATCGAAGACGCCGTCCATCACGTAGCGCGCCATCTCCTGGGCACGGACGAGCATGGCCGTCAGCTCTTCGTCGTCCGTAGAGGGGAAATAGGAGCGCTCGCTGACCGAAAAATTGTAACCGGCCCGATGCAGAAGCTCGAAGGTCGACGATTGAAGGCTACCCTTCGGAAGGCCGAGTCGGAGCACGGGCTCTTCGCGGGCGATTACGTCGACGTGCGTCTCGGAGGTCTGCGTGTCGGTCGTCATGTATCGGAAGGAAGAGAAATGCTTCTGGATGGCTAGGGTCGCAGTGTCAACAACCCCGATGAGCTCAGTCTAGGTTCGCCAGCTCTTGCGCCGACTCTTGCGCACGGAACGTATGGGCGATCACTTCGAGCTGGCGAAGGAATTCGCGCTTGTTGTAGCCGGGTGCGAAGACCATGCCGTCGATTATGTAGAGGCGCCCCGACGCCCGGTCGTAGAAGGAGTAATTAAGGAAGGGTCCACCCATCCCGAACTGGATCCGCTCGCCGTCCTCCACGCCCACCATCTGCCATAGCCCGCGGGTCTCGAACGCGTAATGCCCCAGAAAGTCGATGTTCTCAACTTCGAGTGGCTGGATCTCGCGACGGTCCACCTCGATCCAGCCGCCCAGATTTCCCTGTATGTACTGCTGCGTGAGCGAGTCGCGCGTATCGAGGATCCATTCGGGGGTGAGCTGTGCCGGATTCGCGTTTTCCTCGTAGTAGATGAACAGGCTACGCCATGTTTCGGGGAGAATGCGCCGCAGCCATACGAACTGGCTCGTATCGATGGCTATCTGATAGTCATGCTGCACGTTGACGGCGAAGCCGTGGTTCTCCATCAGGTAGTCTTCGATCTCAAACTGGCGACCGCGGTCGAACATGTCTTCTGAGAGGCGGCGGCGCGTGGCGCTGTTGAATGCGTTTGCGAGTTCGTCGGACCGGCTGTGGATGACGTCCACGACGTCGGCTTCATCCCGGCCGGTGATGTAATAGATCTGCTGGTCTTTCCGGAAGATGTCCCGGCGCGATACGGCCGCTCCGCCGCCGCTGCGGATGGCCTGCTGTGCCGTCGAGTCGAAGACGTTCCTGATATAGCGGGCTTCGTTCGTGGTGTCGCTGAGCGGAGCCACGAAGATCACGTTCTTCTGCCGCCGCGCCATCTCTAGATCTCGTTCCGTGATGAGTTCGACCTGCCGCAGATCGAACTGGCGTTCCGGCGCAGGCAGCGTGCTGATGTACTTGCCGACGGTCTCCTTGATGGCCTCGCCGATCGAGCCGTTCCAGTCCGACGAATCGATGACGACGACGATCTCGCCTTCCTGGCCGACGGCCCTCGGTCGGTAGTCGCCCGATCCGCAGCCGGCCAGCAGGGCTCCGATCAGCACGAACGCTGATAGAATGCCTCCGGCAGGTACTCTCCGTAAGAAATGCCGCATACGAATCCGGTGCTTAGTTCGAATCACGCGTCCCTTACAACGCACGCAGGAGGTTAAGGGTTGCCTTGGGAACGGGCTCCTCCGCGGATCTCCACGGGCTGCCCGTACTTGAGGTTCTCGGCGATGCGCCGGACTGCGGTGAGACGCTGCTTCGTGGTGAGAGACGGGTCGTCCCAGAGGGCTTCGACGTGCTCGATCAGGGCCGATCCGACGATGAAGCCGTCCGTGCTTCTGCTGAGACGCTCGGCGTCCTGGTGCGTCCTGATCCCGAAACCGACGAGCAGGGGGTTCGACGTGACGAGGCGCCGCGCACGGGCAAGGTAGGCCTCCACGCTCTCGACGGCGCCGAGGCCCGAGCCCGTCAGGCCCGTAACCGACACCGCGTAGACGAACGCGGTTGCGGCCTCGTCGATCCGGCGGATCCGTTCGTCGGCGGTGTTAGGAGCGATTAGATGGACGAGACCGAGGCCGGCGTCGGCGGCGGCGCCGGCGATGACGGAGGCCTCTTCGAGAGGCAGGTCGGCCAGGATCAGAGCCTCGACGCCGGAGCTGCTCGCATCCCGGCAGAAGGCGGACGCGCCGTACCGGTGCACGGGATTGACGTAGCCCATCAACAGCAGCGGCGTGTCACTCTCCTTCCGGAAAGCCTCCGCCGTGGCCAGGGCGTCCTTCATCCGGAGGCCGGCGCGCAGCGCCCTTTCGCTGGAACGCTGGATGGGAAGACCCTCTGCGAGCGGATCGCTGAACGGCATGCCGAGCTCGATAAAGTCGGCGCCGCCGCGGTCTATCTCGCGAAGAATCGGCAGCGTGCTGTCCGGATCCGGGAATCCGCTCGTCAAGAAGAGCCCCATCGCCTTCTCGCCCTGCTCCGCGCAGGCCCTCAGCGTTTCGCGAAGTCGTGTCATCGGTATGCCCCCTGAAAGCCTGTTGAACAGCTGTATAGACGCAGGAACGGTCACCTCGTCGCCGGTACGTCGGCGCGGCGATCTCAAAGATAGCGAGCGATCGTGCCCATGTCTTTGTCGCCGCGCCCGGAGCAGTTGACGACGACCACCTCGCCAGGGCGCATCTGCGAGGCGAGGTCAGGCAGATAGGCGACGGCATGCGCCGTCTCGAGGGCAGGGATGATGCCTTCCGTCCGTGAAAGCAGTTTGACGCCGTCCATCGCCTCTTCGTCCGTGACGGACGCATACTGGACTCGACCGGCATCCCGAAGGTAGGCATGTTCGGGGCCGACGCCCGGATAGTCCAGACCGGCCGAGATGGAGTGGGCGAGCTCGACCTGGCCCTCCGCATCCTGAAGGAGATAGCTCATGGCGCCGTGAAGCACGCCGGGCGTTCCCTGCGTCAGCGTCGCGGCATGCCGCTTGTCAAGTCCTTCGCCTGCAGCTTCGATTCCCTGGAGCCGAACCTCGGCGTCCTGCAGAAAGGGATAAAAGAGGCCGAT
>CAZXHQ010000167.1:0-7518 GCA_964640145.1 uncultured Rhodothermales bacterium
AAGCGCGCGGCACCCACGAGGCGAAGATCGTGACCCGGTTTTGGATCGTCACCGCGGCAACCGTGGTGGCGACCCTGCTCATTTTACGGATCAGATAACGGATGGCAGACGGCAGCTCATCTGGATGGAACGATGACGGCGGACGAGGTTCATGGCAAAAGAGTGACGGTGGTGGGCGGCGCACGCTCCGGCGTGGCCGCGGCGCGGCTGCTCCACGCGCAGGGCGCGTCGGTGTTCGTGACGGACGCGAAGGCGCTCGAAGAGCGGTTCGCGTCTCGGTTAGAGGCGGAGGGACTGCCCTTCGAATCAGGCGGGCACTCGAACCGCGCCCTGGAGACGGACTTCCTGGTCGTCAGCCCCGGCGTTCCCACGTCGACACCCATCGTACAGGGGGCCCTCACCGCCGGCCTCTCCGTGTATGCCGAGATCGAGGCCGCCTCGTGGTTTTGCCGGGCACCGATCGTCGCGATCACCGGGTCGAACGGGAAAACGACCACGACGAGCCTGCTCGGCCACGTGCTGAGGACGGCGGGCCGAGAGGTCAGGGTGGGCGGCAACATCGGCTTCCCGTTCTCGGACTTTGCCGCGGAGGCGAAACCCTCGGAGGTCGTCGTACTGGAGGTTTCGAGCTTCCAGCTCGACCACATCGACGCGTTCCGCCCGGCCGTGGCGGTCCTTCTGAATATTACGCCGGACCACCTCGACCGATATGACCACGATTTCGACGGGTACGTGCGGAGCAAATTCCGCGTATGTGAAAATCAGCGAAGCGATGACTCGTTCGTCTGCAACCTCGATGACACCGTGGTGCGGGCACGGAGCGAGTTGCTCAGGTCGCAGCCGGATGCCCCCCGTCTTCTGGCCCTGAGCCAGGAGGGCGACGTCGAAGCAGGAGCCTTCCTGCGCGGCGGCGAGATCGTCCTACGATTAAACACAAAAGAGGAAATTCTAATGCGACCGGAAGAGCTTTCCCTCCAGGGCCGCCACAACCTGTACAATTCCCTCGCGGCGGCCGTGGCAGCGCGTGTGATGGAGGTACGCAGCGATGCCGTTCGCGAGAGTCTCATGACCTTCGAGGGCGTGCCGCACCGACTCGAATTCGTACGCGAAATCGACGGCGTCCGCTACGTCAACGACTCCAAAGCAACCAACGTGAACGCGGTCTGGTACGCACTGGAGAGCTTCGTTGAGCCGATCGTGCTGATCGCCGGAGGGCGCGACAAGGGCAACGACTACGATGCGCTCAAGCCGCTCGTGCGCCAGAAGGCGCGGGCCGTGATCGCCGTCGGTGAGAGCGCCGACAAAGTCGCGTCGGAGCTGGGAGGCGAGGTCGAACGGTGCGTGACGGCAGGCTCCTTCGAGGACGCGGTTCGCTGCGCACGGGTCTTCGCCGAGCAGGGTGACGTGGTGCTGCTGAGCCCCGCATGCGCCTCCTTCGACATGTTTGAGAATTACGAGGAGCGCGGAGACGTCTTCCGCAAACTGGTCAACGACTTGTAAATGGCAAAAGCAGCTACGGCATCCTTCCTGAAACAGCTGGGCTGGGAACGCCCCGCCGACCGGTACGTCGTGTGGGTGGTTCTCTTCCTGTCGGCCCTCGGCGTGGTGGCCGTATACAGCGCGATTTCGTTCCTGGCGGAAACGGAGTCGGGCGGCGATACCGAGCGCTTTCTCGTGAGACACGTCGCTCGCGTCGTGGTGGCGTTTGTCGTCATGCTCTTCTTCAGCGCGATCGACTACCGTAAGCTTGCGAGGTTCAGCCGGATGGCCCTCCTGTTCTCGCTCGGACTTCTGGTTGCGGTGCAGATCGTCGGCGTGGCCTCGGGAGGCGCCATGCGGTGGATCAGCTTCGGCTCGTATGGATTTCAGCCCTCCGATCTGGCGCGCGCGGCGCTGATTCTTTACGTGGGCGTGCTTCTGGCAAAGAAGCAGACCTACATCAAGAGTTTCTCGCGGGCGTTCGTACCCGTCTTTGTGTGGATTGTCGTCACGTGCGTCCTGATCGGTATGGAAGATCTGTCGACGGCACTCATGGTTCTCGCCGCCACGGGCCTTATGTGTTTCGTAGCGCGCGTGAGCGTGCTCCACCTCGGCGGACTGGCGGCCGTCGGCGGCGCGCTCGCCCTCCTCCTCCTGCTGAGTTCGCCGGGCCGCGCGGCTCGCGTGGAATCCTACCTTGGCGCGAAGATCTTCCCGAACACGGACGTGGAAAACGTCTTTAGCCAGCGCGGCGAAGGGTACCAGGCGCAGCAGGCGCGCATCGCGTTCGCCATGGGCGGCTTCACCGGTGTCGGTCCCGGCAAGAGCGTACAGCGTGACTTTTTGCCGGCGCCCTACAACGACTTCATCTTCGCTGTGGTGGCGGAGGAGTACGGGCTCCTCGGCGCCCTCGTCCTGCTCACGGCCTTCATCGTCCTTCTATTTCGCGGGTTCCTCCGCATCGCCCGCCACGCCCCGGATCCACTCGGTCTTTTCGTCAGCGTCGGGTTGACCGCGTCGGTCGTGCTCTACGCGTTCGTACACGCCGCCGTGACGTGCGGGCTGCTGCCGGTAACCGGCCTGCCGATGCCCCTCGTCTCCTACGGCGGAACGTCCATGGCCGCAACCGGCATGATGCTCGGCATCCTACTCAACGTATCGAGGCAGTCCCGATAGCTCGCTCTCCCACTATACTCTTTGCAGGCGGCGGCACGGGCGGACACGTCTATCCGGCCATCGCCGTAGCGGACGCCGTGCGGCGTCGCGTGCCGGAGGCGCGCATCGAGTTTGCCGGCACGCGCGATCGTATGGAATGGGAGGCGGTGCCGAAGGCCGGCTACGATATCCATCCGATCACGATCAGCGGACTGCACAGGCGTCAGCCGCTCCGCAATCTCGCGCTGCCTGCCAAGATCGTCCGTTCCCTGGCGGAGAGCCGCATGCTGATTCGGCACCTGGACCCCGACGTGGCGGTGGGTACGGGCGGGTACGTGAGCGGACCCGTGCTGCTCGCCGCAAGCCTGGCCGGGAAGCCGATCGTCATTCAGGAGCAGAACGCCTACGCCGGCCTGACCAATAAGCTGCTCGCCAGGCGCGCATCCCGCATCCACGTAGCCTTTCCCGAAGCGAAGGAATCGCTGCCGGCCGATCGATGCGTGTGCAGCGGGAATCCGACCCGCAAAGAACTGCTCGCGGTGAACGCCTCGGACGGTAAGATGCATTACGAGATTCCGCCGCATGCTTTTGTCATCGTCGTGCTGGGCGGCTCGCTGGGGAGCCGGGCCATCAACGAAGCGATCGCGGCCCATATCGAGGCGCTCCTCGAAGACGACCGTGTCTACCTCGTCTGGCAGAGCGGGAAGCGATACGTCGCGGAGATGCGAGAGCGGGTTCCCGACCATCCCCGGCTGCGCCTGCTCGAGTACATCGACCGGATGGACTTGACCTATGCCGCGGCGGATCTGGCCGTCTGCCGGGCCGGTGCGATCACCTGCAGCGAGCTTATGGTGACGGGCACGCCGTCCGTCCTGGTGCCGTCCCCCAACGTGGCGGAGGATCACCAGACGCACAACGCGAGGAGCATGGCGAGCGCCGGTGCGGCCGTACTGATACCCGAAATCCAGATGGAAGCGCGCCTCCTCCAGGAGGTGACGCGTCTTCGAGACGATGCGAAGGTCCTCGAAGGCATGGCGATCGCCGCGAAACAAATCGCGCGCCCGAATGCCGCAGACGACATCGCCGGCGACGTGCTCCGCATCGCCGGCTTCGCGTTCGAGACTGAAGGCACGCCCTAACCCCAACCGTCAACCGTTAAAAAAATGGAACGTCGGCGTCAGCCATCCCTGGGTCGCATCAGGCGTGTCCACATGGTGGGCATCGGGGGGATCGGTATGAGCTCGATCGCCGAGGTGCTCCTGAATCGTGGATTCACGGTGACCGGATCCGACCTCGAGCGCTCGGAGGTCACCGACCGGCTCGAGACGCTCGGCGCCGTCGTTCACGAGGGTCACAAGGCCGAGAACGCGCGCGCGGCGGACGTCGTCGTGTACTCGTCCGCCGTGAAGCCGAAGGAAAACCCGGAAACCGTCGAGGCGGAGCGCCTGCGCATTCCGATCATCCCGCGATCGGTCATGCTGGGCGAGCTCATGCGGATGCAGTTCGGCATCGGCATCGCGGGGACGCACGGCAAAACGACCACGACGTCGATGGCCGGACTCGTCGTGACCGAGGGCGGGTTCGATCCGACCATCATCGTCGGCGGCAAGGTGACCGTCTTCGGCTCGAACGCGGTCGTGGGTGAAGGCGACATCATCGTGATCGAGGCCGACGAGTACGACCGCACCTTCCTGCGGCTGACGCCGTCGCTGGCCGTGGTCACGAACATCGAGGCCGATCACCTGGACATCTACAAGGACCTCGACGACATCAAGGGCGCCTTCGTCCAGTACGCCAACAGCGTTCCCTTCTTCGGCGCCGCCATTCTGTGCCTCGACGATGCCGTCGTGCAGGAGGTCATGAGCCGCGTCGACCGGCGGGTGACGACCTACGGCACCTCCCGCCAGGCCGAGATCCGCGCGGAGAACGTTCGCCAGAACGGCCTGGTTACCCGCTTCACGGTGGTGGCTCATGGAGATCCGCTGGGCGATATCGAGCTGCGGACGCCCGGGCTGCACAACGTGCGCAACGCCCTGGCGGCCGTCGCCGTCGGCCTGGAGCTCAACATCGACTTCGACAAGATCTGCTCCGGCCTCGCCAAATTTACGGGCGTCCAGCGTCGCTTCGAGAAGGTCGGCGAGGCGCAGGGGGTGCTGATCGTGGACGACTACGCACACCATCCGACCGAGATCGAGGCCACGCTTTCGGCGGCTCATGAGGGTTGGCCCGAACGCCGCATCGTGGCGGTCTTCCAGCCGCACCTCTACACGCGTACTCGCGACTTTAAGGAGGGCTTCGCTCGTGCCTTTTTCAACGCGGACGTGCTGGTGGTTACCGAGGTGTACGGTTCTCGGGAGGCGCCCATCGAGGGCGTCGACGGCCGGATGGTGGCCGACCTGGCCATACAGTACGGGCATCGAAACGTGCACTACGTGGCGGACAAGAATGACCTGCCCTCGTTTCTGGCCGACCTCGTCGCATCGGGCGATACGGTGCTGACGATGGGCGCCGGGGATGTCTGGCGCTATGGACGCACGTTGTACGAAATGCTGAAAGACCGGTAGAGACCGAACCCAAGAAGATGGCAAAGAAGCAGACGTCCCTGGTCCGGAAGGTGGCGGTCATGGCGATGATCCTCGCTGTGGCGGCCCTCGGATATATGGGCTGGACGTGGCTGGACGGCCTGACCGTTCAGCGCGTGGTGGTCGACGGTACGCGGCATGCGGACGAGGCGGCCGTCCGGGCCGTCGCCCGCGTGGATTCCGGCGGGCGCCTGCTCGACGTAGATCATGCCGTCATCGCGGATCGCGTCCGGCGGCACCCGTGGGTCCGGTCGGCCGGCGTCCGGAGGCTGCCGCCGGGAACGGTATGGATCAGCGTCGAGGAGCGGCTGCCCATCGTCCTGCAGCTCGGCCATGACGGGACGCCGCAAGGATATCTGGATCGAGAAGGCTATCCCCTGCCGTTCGCGGAGGGGGCCGTCTACGACGTGCCGCTGCTGCGGGGCGTGGCCGTGCCGGAGAATCCGACCCGGCCCGTGCAGACGGAGACGGTGCGCGAGCTCCTCGCAGCGCTCGGCCGCCTCGATCCGGCCATAGACGCCCTCATCTCGTCGCTGGAGGTGCATGCAAGCGGCGACGTCACCCTGCACACGGCCCCCGCCGGCACGCAGGCATCGGTCGACATTCGGCTCGGCAGGCGCGGCTATGCCGAGACGTTCCGACGGCTTCACGCCTTTTGGAGGCAGGCCGTACTGCCGCGCCCTCAAAAGACGTTTGAAAGCATTGACCTCCGTTTTGACGGCCAGATTGTCACAAAAGAAAGCTGACTTATACCCACCGGGTACTCCTTATGGAAATGACCATGAATGAACGCATTGTGGTAGGCGTCGACATCGGCACCACGAAAGTGTGCGCCGTCGTAGCGGCCGTCGACGATCTCAACCGCATCAACATACTCGGCGTCGGCGTGGCCGAGTCGGAAGGCCTCAACCGCGGGGTGGTCGTGAACATCGACAAGACCGTGGCGGCCGTCCAGCATGCCGTCGGCGAAGCCGAGCGAGCGGCCGGCGTGACCGTGCGGAGCGTGATCGTCGGTATCGCCGGCGACCACGTGCAGAGCTTTCAAAGCCGCGGCGTGATCACGATCTCGAACCGAGACGGTGAGATCTGTCAGCGCGACGTCCAACGGCTGCTCGAAGACACGACGCACGTGGCCATGCCGGCGGACCGTGAGATCCTGCACGTCATCCCGCAGGAGTTCATCGTCGACGGCCAGGACGGCGTCGCCGATCCGGTGGGTATGAGCGGCGTCCGCCTCGAGGCAAACGTCCACATCATCACCGGCCTCGTATCGGCCGCGAAGAACATCTACCGGTGCATCGAAAAAGCCGGCTATCAGGTCGAGGACATCGTTCTCGAACCGCTGGCTTCCTCGTTTTCCGTGCTGCACCAGGACGAGAAGGAAGTCGGCGTAGCCCTCATCGACGTCGGCGGCGGGACCACCGATATCGCGGTTTTCGAGGACAATACGATCCGACACACGGCCGTCATCGGCATCGCCGGCAACAAGGTCACCGACGACATCCGGCGGGGCCTCGGCGTGATGCGCGACCAGGCCGAGCAGCTGAAGTGCCAGTTCGGCACCGCCCTCGTGGATCTGGTCGGCGAAGACGAAGCCATTACCATTCCCGGACTCGGCGGAAGGCCCGAGAAGAGCATCGGCCGCAGCACGCTGGCCCAGATCATCCAGCCGCGCATGGAAGAGGTGCTCGAGATCGCCGCCATCGAGATCAAGCGGAGCGGCTATGCGCGCCACCTTGCGGCCGGGGTCGTATTGACCGGTGGCGGATCGCTCATCACGGGAACGTCGGAGCTTTCTGCGGAAGTGCTCGGGATGGAGACGCGCGTGGGCATGCCCATGGGGCTGGCCGGCGGCATGGTGCAGGAAGTCAGCGATCCGAAATTTTCGACGGCCGTCGGACTCGTCCTCTACGGATTGAGGCCTGAGACGGTCGGAGCGGCGCCGCTCAACGGCGACATGAACCGGCGCGTCGCTCGTGAGCCGCTCGCCAGTGAGTCGCTCGTCGGCCGGATTGCCGGCCGGATGAAGAGCTGGTTCGATGAACTCTAATGACATGAACTCGAATATCGACGGGACCGGCAGCAAGTATGCTCAGCTTGATCTGTTTGCCGGTACTCGTCGCGTACGTGAACCACAAGATATACCGATACTGGAGGACCCTATGGAAAACTCTTTCAGCTCTCGCTTTTCGTTCGACGATTCGATAAGCGACGATGCGAAGATCTGCGTGGTCGGCGTGGGGGGTGGCGGTGGAAACGCCGTCAACAACATGATCGATCGCGGCATTCAAGGCGTCGAATT
>CAZXHQ010000168.1:0-5688 GCA_964640145.1 uncultured Rhodothermales bacterium
TGGATCGGGACACGGGAGAGCCCGTCTTTCCGGTGGTCGAGCTTCCCGTGCCGGCCTCGAAGGTGCCCGGCGAGGAAGCCTGGCCCACCCAGCCGTTCCCCCTCAAGCCGCCCCCGCTCGTACGCCAGTCGATGCACGAATCCGACGTGACGAACATCACGCCGGAGGCGCACGCGGCCGTGCTGGAGGAGTTCAGGAAGTACGAGACGGGACCGCTCTACACGCCCGCGTCTCTGCAGGGCACCATCACGCTGCCGGGCCACCAGGGCGGGATGGAATGGGGGGGCGCCGCCTTCGATCCGGCCACCAACGTGCTCTTCGTGAACGCCAATGAGGCGCCCACGATCAACCGCCTGGAACCCCTCGAGGATGAGGGCGAGGCGCGCACGCCCGTCGCCCGCGGGAAGCGCCTCTACGATGCCAGCTGCACCGCCTGTCACGGCCTGAACCGGCGCGGCAATCCGCCCCTGTACCCGCCGCTGACCGACGTTGCGCTCAGCAGCGCCGAGATACGCGCGGTACTCCGGCAGGGCCGCGGCATCATGCCGGCCTTCCCGCAGTTCTCCGCCGACGAGCTGGATGACCTGGTGGCCTACCTCGAGAGCGATCCGGCTCACCGCAGCTCGGCCCCGGCGAGCGCCGCCGGCGAAGACATCCCCCAGTACGCAAACGTCGCTCCGTTCTTCACAGACCCCGACGGGTATCCGGCCATCGCGCCGCCGTGGGGCACGCTCAGCGCCGTCGATCTGGACCAGGGCGAGATTCTATGGAAGGTGCCGCTCGGCGAATACCCCGAGCTCGTCGAACGCGGCATCCGGAACACGGGCGCGAAAAACTTCGGCGGACCGGTTTTGACGGCCGGGGACGTGATCTTCATCGCCGGGACGCCGGACGAGAAGATCCGCGCCTTCGACAAGCGCTCCGGCCGGGTGCTGTGGGAGCACGACCTCCCGGCCGGCGGCTACGCGACGCCGTCGGTCTACGCGATCGACGGCAAGCAGTACGTAGCGATCGCCGCCGGAGGAGGCGGCAAGCTCGGAACGAAGCACGGGGATTCGATCGTGGCGTTCGCGCTTCCCGAGTCGGGGGGCGAACGTTGATTCGGGGGTTTCGCCGCGCCGATTCGCGTGTGCCTCGCGCCCGCGATTCGTATCCTTTCGGTTGGCATCGTCGCCATCCCGCTCCGTTTCGCGCCGTCGCGCATGGTCGGTCTCCCGAAGCAGCACCCAACAGCCGTCCCGAGCCATCGTGAACAAGTCCACCGATCTTCTCCGCCAGCTCGGCTTCTGGGATGCCCTGACGATCGGCGCCGGTACCATGATCGGCGCCGGCATCTTCCTGCTCTCCGGCGTCGCCCTCTCGCTGACGGGACCCGCCGCCGTGATCTCGTACGTGGGCGCCGGGATCGTCTGCATGATGACGGCCTCCAGCGCGGCCGAGCTCGCGACGGGCATGCCCACCTCCGGCGGCGACTATTATTTCGTCTCGCGCTCGCTCGGTCCTGCGCTCGGGGCCATCTCGGGGGTGGGCATCTGGCTCAGCCTCACGTTCGCCATCTCTTTTTATCTCTTCGGGATGGGCGAATATCTGACCCAGTTTCTGCCGGTCACGCCGCTCTGGGGCGCCTTCGCAGCGGGCCTGCTGCTTACGGGGATCAACGTCGTGGGCGCCAAGGAATCCGGCCGCATGCAGATCATCGTCGTGGTCACCCTCTTTGCGATCCTGATTGGATTCAGCATCGCCGGCCTCACCCGGGTGGAAGACGACAACTTCACGCCCTTCATGCCGTTCGGCGCCGAGTCCGTCTTTTCGACCACCGCCCTCGTGTTTATCTCCTTTCTCGGCTTCGTGAAGATCGCCGCCGTAGCCGAGGAGGTGAAGGACCCCTCGAAGAACCTGCCGCGCACGCTGATCGGCTCGGTGGCCCTCGTCACCTGCCTGTACGTCGTGATCGTACTCGTCATCGCGGGGATGTTCACGCAGGAGACGATCGGCGACGTGCGCGACCCGTTGACCACGGCTGCGCGGACGCTCTTCGGGTCCTTCGGCGCGGGTGCGATCATCTTTGCGGGACTTCTCGCCACGCTGTCCTCGGCCAACGCGAGCATCATGGCTGCATCGCGCATCAATCTGGCCATGGCACGCGACCGCCTGATACCGAACTGGCTGAGCGCCATCCACGAGACCATGCGCACGCCGTACCGGGCGCTCCTGATCACGGGCGGGCTCGCCCTCTCCTTCCTCTTCATCGAGAGCCTGGAGAGCCTCGCGAAGATCGCGAGCGTGCTCCAGCTCTACAGCTACGCCGCGCTCAACGTCGGATGCGTCGTGCTGCGCGCCGCCGCGCCGGACTGGTACCGCCCGACGTACAGGACGCCCGGCAATCCGTTCGTACAGCTCTTCGCCGCCGCCGCCTGCATCAGCATCATCTTCTTCTCCGGTCCGTTCGCGCAGATTGCCGTCGTGGTGCTCATCGTCGTGAGCCTGGCCTGGTTCTTCGTCTGGGGCCGCAGCCGGGTCGACATCGAAAACGCGGTGGGCGACTTGAGGATGCGGTGGGCCGAAGCAGGGTGGAGGTCCTTCTTCCAGCCGGTGCCCCAGTTCGCAGCCGCCGAGGGTGTTGAAGAAGCCCCGCCCCGGTCCGTGGAGACGGCCGCTCCGCGCAAGGTCATGGTGGCGGTCGCCAATCCCGAAACCGAAGGCGACCTCCTTCACCTCGGCCGCATGATCGCTACGGGCCGGACGGAAGGCGGGCAGGTCGTGGGCATGCACCTCGTCCCGGTCCCGCTGCAGACCCCGCTGCGGGCGGCGCGCGAACGCTTCGCCGCAGAGCGGCCGACGGTCGAGAGGACCATCGCGACCGTGGGGGACCGCGACGTCGGAGCCGAAGACGGCCGCCGCCCGGTCGGCGAAACGAGCGTGAGCGCGAAGACCGACGTCGCGCACCACATCTTCGACGGCCTCATCGCAGAGACCGAAGCCCACGAGGCCGATATGCTGCTGATGGGATGGCACGGCGGACTCGCCTCCGCCCGCATCTACGAGAGCCCCCTCCAGAAGATCATCGCGGATACGAAGGCCGACGTAGCCGTGCTGCGAGATCGCGGACTCGGCCGGATCGACAAGATTCTCGTGCCGTGGGGCGGAGGCATGCACGCGCATCTCGGCATGGAGACGGCCGTTCGCGTCGCCGACGCTACCGGCGCCGCGATTCACGTGCTCCGCGTCGTGCGGCCCGGCGTGGACGTGCAGCGCGAGCGGCAGGCGGTCGTCAAGGCGGTCGGGTTCATCGTGCAGGACTACAATCCCGTGCTCTACTACGTGCAGCCGGCCGAACGCGTGATGGACGGCATCACCGCGCACCTCGACAAGGAGCGCTACGACCTCGTGATCATCGGCGCCTCGCACGAATCACGGTTCCGCAACGTGCTGTTCGGATCCATCCCCGACAAGGTGGCGGCCCAGGCGGGCTGCTCCGTGCTGATGACGCGTCGCTACGTGCCGGAGCACTGGTCGCTGAAAGCCTCCGAAGGCATCAAGCGCATCAAGGAATCGGTCGGTCTGACGACGTCCCCCGAAGAAGACGCGGAATGAGGCGCCGTATCCGCCGCCCACGGATCACTTGCACTTCGACGCGGCGTTGGTCAACTTCGATTCCGGGCCCTATTCAATCCACCCCCTCTTGGACATGGAGCATCCCTCCGAGCCGGCCCCGCTGCAGGCGCACGAGCGCGACCTCGTCGTGGAATCCTTCGAGCTGTTCGAGGTGCCGCCGCGGTGGCTGTTTCTGAAGCTCAGCACGTCCGGCGGACTCACCGGATGGGGCGAGCCGGTCGTGGAGGGCCGGGCGAAGACGGTCCGCGCGGCCGTCGAGGAGCTCGCCGGCTACGTGATCGGCCGCCCGGCCAACCGCGTCGAGGATATCTGGCAGGTGCTCTACCGCGGCGGCTTCTACCGGGGAGGACCCATACTCATGAGCGCACTGGCAGGAATTGATCAGGCCTTGTGGGATGTGAAGGGCAAGGCGCTGGGCGCGCCGATCTACGAGCTCCTGGGCGGGCCCGTCCGCAGCGCCATCGACGTCTATGGCTGGATCGGAGGCGACCGTCCGGCGGAGGTGGCCGACGCCGCCGAGCAACGCGTCCGGGCCGGATACCCGGCCGTGAAGATGAACGCGTCAGGCGAGACGGCGTGGATCGACAGTCCGCGGCGCGTCGAAGAGATAGCCGAGCGGCTGGGCGCCGTGCGCGAGGCGGTCGGCTCGGACGTCGGCATCGGCGTGGATTTTCACGGCCGTCTGCACCGGGCCACGGCGCGGCGCGCCATCGAAGCGCTGGAGCCCTACGCGCCGATGTTCGTCGAGGAGCCGGTCGCACCCGGCCACGACGCCCTCCTCGCCGAGCTGCGGTCCCTTACGGCGACGCCGATCGCGACGGGGGAGCGGCTCTATTCACGGTGGGATTTCAAGCAGATCCTGCCGAACGTCGACATCATCCAGCCGGATCTGAGCCACGCGGGGGGTATCTCGGAGGTCCGGCGCATCGCCGCCATGGCGGAGGCCTACGACGTGGCGCTCGCACCGCACTGTCCCCTCGGTCCGCTGGCCCTGGCCGCCTCACTCCACGTCGACTTCGCGTCGATCAACGCGTTCATCCAGGAGACGAGCCTGGGCATCCACTACCACGACGGCACGGAGCTGCTCGACTACGTGGCCAATCCGGAGGTGTTCGCGATACGGGACGGACGGATCGCGCTGCCCACCGGAGCGGGGCTCGGCGTCGAGATCGACGAGGAGGTCGTGCGCGATAAAGCCGAGCGGGGCCACGACTGGAAGGGACCCGTCTGGCGCAACGTCGACGGCTCTTTTGCCGAGTGGTGATCGATGGATGAGACCATTCTGAGCTGCGACTGGGGCACCACGAACGTACGGCTGCGGCGCGTCGAGGTCGACGGCGGCCGGGTCGTCGGCGAAGCGGCGGCCGGCACGGGCGTAAAGAGGGTCTTCGACGCCTGGAAGGAGGGCGGGAAGGATTCCGCGAGCGACCGGCTCGCGCACTACGCCGGCGCGCTGGATCCCCTGCTGGAGGCCGTCGGCCGCAGCCCGTCGGACCGGGCGCTGGTCATCTCGGGCATGGCCTCTTCATCGATCGGGCTGGCGGAGCTCCCCTATGCCCCGCTTCCGTTTCGTCTCGACGCATCGGACCTCGTTTGGCGCGAGCTGAGCGCCCCTGCGATGCACGTCCCCATCCTCCTTCTCTCCGGCGTACGATCCTCCGGCGACGTCATGCGCGGCGAGGAGACGGAGCTGATCGGGCTCTGGGCGTCGGTGGGCTCGTCGCTCGAGAAGACCGCCTCGTCGCTCTTCATCCTGCCCGGCACGCACAGCAAGCACGTGCAGGTCGAAGCCGGGGCGATCGCCGGGTTTCGGACCTACATGACCGGCGAGCTCTTCGAGCTGTTGACGGGCCGATCGATTCTGAGCGAGAGCGTGCGGACGGTACCGTTCGACGCCGGCGCGTTCGAGACCGGCGTGCTGGCATCGCGAGACCGCCCCCTGCCGTCGGCGCTCTTCACGGCGCGGACCAACGTCCTCTTCGGCCGGCTCGATCCCGGCGAGAATTACTGGTATCTGAGCGGGCTGCTCGTTGGCGCCGAGCTCGAGGGGGTCGCCGCGTCGTCGAGTCCGGT
>CAZXHQ010000168.1:5788-7499 GCA_964640145.1 uncultured Rhodothermales bacterium
CATCGGGGGGATGTCCCGGTCGACGAGCATGGGAAGGCCGCCGTGCAGATCCCTGAACGTCAGCTTCATCGTCCCGGGCGTGTGCGCCTCGAAGTACCGTTTCAGCTTGCCTGCGACGTCGCGCGGGTGCTGATCGGGAACGAGGCGCATGGAGATCTTGGCCCCGGCCGTGGACGGGAGAACGGTCTTCGCCCCCTTGCCCTGGTAACCGCCCCAGATGCCGTTCACGTCCAGCGCCGGGCGCGCCCAGACGGATTCGAGGATCGAGTAGCCCTCCTCCGTCCGCGCGACGTCCAGTCCGACCGAGCGCAGCCAGGCGCCCTCGTCGAACGGAAGCTCGCCGATGGCGCGCCGCTCCTCGTCGGTGAGCTCCCGGACGTTTTCGTAGAAGCCCGGAATCGTAACGCGGTGCTGATGGTCGTGCAGCCCGGCGATGAGCCGGCTCAGCACGCCGATCGGATTCTCCACGGCGCCGCCGTACATGCCGGAATGCAGATCTCGGTTCGGGCCGGAGAGCAGCACCTCCGCGTAGGCGAGACCGCGCAGGCCGTACGTGATCGAGGGCTGCCCCTCGCCGAACATGGCCGTGTCCGATATGAGCGCCACGTCGGCGGCGAGCAGGTCGCGGTGCTTCTCCAGGAACGGGCGCAGGTGCACGGATCCGCATTCCTCTTCGCCCTCGACGAGAAAATTCAGGTTGACCGGCAGCTCGCCGCCGGTCCGGAGGTACGCTTCGGCCGCCTTGGCGTGGATGAAGAACTGCCCCTTGTCGTCGCTCGTGCCCCGCCCGTAGAGGGCGCCGTTACGCACGGTCGGCTCGAAGGGCGGCGAGTTCCACAGGTCGAGGGGATCCGGCGGCTGTACGTCGTAATGCCCGTATACGAGCACCGTGGGGCGGTCGTCGCCCGCATGGTGTTCGCCGGTAATGATCGGATGGCCCGGCGTCTCGTGGATGCGGACGTCGCGCATCCCCATCGCGCGCAGGTGATCGGCGAGCCACGATGCCGCCGCGCCGACGTCGTCGGCATAGGCCGGGTCCGTGCTGATCGAAGGGATGCGCAGCAGCTCCTTCAACTCGTCCAGGAATCTGGTCTCCGAGTCGGAAGCGTATGCCAGAGCGTCGGTCATCGATGCGTGGGATCCGAATCCGTTATCGAAACAGGTCTGTGCAGGAGGCGAGAGCAATATATCAAAACTCGCTCTCGTCCCGCCATCTGAGAAGTTTCCACGAGTCGGACGTATCCTGCCGCGTCAGGAAAAAGTTGACGTTGCCGTCACCGCGGAACGCCTCGCCGCCTTCGAGGGAGATGGTCAGGTTGAACGGCCGGACGATGCGCGCGCTGAGGCCGTCCTCGAGCACGTTCCGGGAGATGATCTGATTCCAGCGGAGATTGACGAGCGTGGCGTTTTCGAACAGACGGCGCGTGGACTCCAGCTCCTGCGCGAACCCCCACTCTCGCTCTACCTGCGCGTCGAAGTCGTAGTAGATGAATATGAAGGACGAGTCGAGCAGCGGCTCGTAGAGGGAGAGGTCTCTGAGCTCGTAGGCGTTTCGAAAGTTGGTGAAGAAGCCCTCGATGGTCGACGGGTCGCCCAGGAAATCGCCGAACGGATTCCCCTCCTCCAGCGACGGCGCGAAGGGATTGCAGGCCGCCAGGGCGGCACCAATTGCCATCGCCGCGATGACGCCTCGCATCTTGATCGCGGCACC
>CAZXHQ010000169.1:0-7490 GCA_964640145.1 uncultured Rhodothermales bacterium
GCGTGTGCCGTCGTCGTGCTCGTCGTCGCGGGTCGCGATCCCGCCGAATCGACGCCCCCTCCGGACGACTCGACGGGCGTCGCCTCCTTCGAGCTGATCGACGAGGTCGGCGGCAACGGCGGATTTACGTATGCCGTCGACGTCGACGGCGCGCGGGCCGCTTTTGGGCGAGGGCGCGACGTGGTCGTGGCGGACGTATCCGTTCCGTCCGAGCCGAAGGAGCTCTTCGCCATCGCGCTGCCCGGCGAGGTTCGGGACGTCGTACTCGACGGGAATCGCGTGTACGCGGCGGCGGACACGGCCGGCCTACAGATTGTCGACGTGGAACGCCGCACCGTCGTCGGAACCCTCCAGTTCGACGATCCCGCCTACGGCGTCGACGTGCTCGACGGGCGCGCCTACGTGGCGGCCCGTTCGGAGGGGCTGCGCGTCGTAGACATTTCTTCGCCGCCTCGTGAGCTGGGCCATCTCATTACCCCGGATGAGGCCGTCGGAGTGGTCGTGCGCGGCACCTTCGCGTACGTCGCCGCTACGTACGAGAGCTTTCGGGTCGTCGACGTGAGTGATCCGGCGGATCCCGCCCACGTGAGCTTCGCCCGGTTCGACAGCTACAACCACGGCGCCGTATGGTCGGTGTCGGTCGATGGCGATCTGGGTCTGGCCGCCATTCCCGAGAAGGGACTTCGCATCGTCGACATCACCGATCCGCGCGACGTCCTGAACCACGCCGTATACCGGGGTTTTCATGCGCCGGCGGCGACCGCAGTCCGCGGATCGACGGCCTTCGTCGCCGACCAGGACGCCGGCCTGCGCGTGCTCGACCTGTCCGACCCGTCGAATCCCGTCGAGGTCGGATCACTTGAGCTGCCGGGACGGAGTCTCGACGTCCGCGTTGCCGGCGACGTCGCCTTCGTCGCGGCAAGAGAAGCCGGACTGCGTCTGGTGGATGTCTCCGTCCCGAACGCTCTACGCGAGGTTGGAGCCCTCGATGCGGGGGATGCCATCGTGGACGTCATGTCGATGGGCGGCGCGCTGCTCGTTGCGGGAGGCGAGAACGGTCTCTACCGCTATGAACGCAGCCGCCTCGTCCGTCAGATCGAGGCGCCGGCAAGGCGCCTCCTCGCCGACGGCGGCCGCCTCCTCGCCGCCGGGGACGAGGGCGCCCGCATCTATGAGGAAGGAAGCCTGCTCGGCACGGTGACGGGTGAGGTGCACGGCGCAGCCGTAATCGGAGAGGTGATGGCGCTGGCCGGACCGCTCGGCGTCCGCCTCTATCATCTTGCGCCGAACGGGGCCGCACGAGAAGCCGGCAGCTATCGCCCGGAGTGGGAGGGCGGCGTGGGAGACCTGGTCAGAACGCCACCGGCCGCCTGGGACGTGCTGGCGGCCGGCGATCGAATCTTCGCCGCCTTCGACGACGGCCTCCACGTCATCGACGTCTCCGATCCGGAGGCCCCGGCGCGCATCGGGCGACTCGCGACCCCGGAGCGCGTCTATCGCCTGGCCTTTGCGGGCGAACTTCTCGCCGCCGCCGGCGACGACGGGCTTCGATTCGTAGACGTGTCGGACGCATCGCGTCCCGTCGAAGCGAGTCGAGTGAAAACGCCCTCATTCGCGACCGCGCTGCTGGTGGACGGCGGCTCCGTCTATGTCGGTGATCTGAGCGGTCACGTGACGGAGGTGACTGCTTCCGATCTGCGGACCGTCGGGTCCTGGCACGTGGCCGACCGGGTGCTAGGACTCGCCCGCGTCGACATCGGCCTGGCCGTCGCATCGGGCTCGCAGGGATTGCGCGTCGTAAGGCTCGATTCGCCGTGACGGCCTACGCAGGGCTTGGATCAGCCAGATGCCGAAATTTTTCAGCGGCCTCGGGCGGACGGAGGTCGGGGCCCATGAGGTAGCTGCTGAGCTGCGCTCCGGGGTGGTGCTCGACGAGAAGCACCGCCTCCCGTTCAGGATCGTATTCGGCGATCATCTGCACGAAGCCGGCGCGCAGGGGGCCGGCGTCGACCTTCTCCGAGTCCCGCGCATCGACGTGCGTGCAGGGGAAGAGCGTCGTGTCGGTCCAGCCGTCGCCCTTGATGATGGTCATCCACCGTTCCTTGTCGATGAAGAGGGCACCGCGGCCCTGCTCCTGATAGGTTTGCCACGCGCAAGCGCTCACGCGCTCAGCATGCTTGTGCACGCTGTCCATGAACAGGACGTGATGATTCCACCTTTCGTGGTGAAGATCGAGGCCGGGGGCGTGGATTTCGAGCTTGATCGTCATGGGATCCGGAGCCTATCCTGTACGTGAAAAAGATTTCCAACCACCATCGCGCATAATCGTTCACGTGCCCGACTCCGATCGCACCAGGTCCGTCGCCCGGGATCTTCTGACCCTGGCCGCCGACCTCGCCGGATTTCACGATATGGCGATTGCGGGCGAGGGCAACGTCTCCGGAGCCGTCGAAGCGAACCGCTTCCTCGTAAAAGCGAGCGGGACGAGCCTCGGCGCTCTCGAGCTGCGGAACCTCGTCGAGGTCGACGCCCGGCCGCTGCTTGGAGGCGGCGCGTCGATGAGCGATGCCGACGTAGAGGCGCTGCTTCTGGAGTCGCGCGCCGACGCGGAGGCCCTTAAACCGTCCGTAGAGAGTCTCGTCCACGCATGGCTGCTGCAGCTCGAAGGCATACGCTTCGTTGGACATACGCACCCCGTCGCCGTCAATGCGCTGGTGTGTTCGCCGCGCGCCGAGGACTATGCATTCCGGCGTCTCTTTCCGGATCAGGTCGTCTACTGCGGTCCCGAGTCGGTGCTCGTGCCATACGTCGATCCCGGGCTCGCGCTCGCTCAGGAGATTGCGAAAGCGGTGGATCGGTACGGCAACCGCTCGGGCATCCACCCGAAAATCATTCTCGTCGAAAACCACGGCGCCATTGCAATCGGGAAGACGGCGGCGGAGGTGGCGGCCGGACTGATGATGGCGGAGAAGGCTGCCCGCGTCTTCATCGACGCCGCCGCGTTGGGCGGTCCCGTTTTCATGACGCCCGACCAGGTCGCGCGAATCGACGGGCGGATCGACGAACACTACCGGCAACGGATGCTGCAGGGATCGTAGATCCGCGAGACGAGGCGCTCGACGTCTGCAGCCGGCTCGGCTTTGCGAGAAGTACGTTGGACGACCGAAAAGCCTCACGCCGCGATAGTCCACGTCCATTTGCGGCACGGATTGGACGCTTGCTCCAAGTAGGAACTGGACCGCGCCGAGGTTTTGACATGAGCGAACGTGAAAAAATGCTGCGCGGCGAGCTCTACGACGCGGAGGATCCGGAGCTTGCGGCCGCGAGACGGCGGTGCCGGGCTCTTCTGCGCCGGCTGAACGACAGCCGCGATGAAGAAGAGGGACTGCGCCGCGACGTTTTTCGGAAGCTGTTCGGTGCACACGGGGCGCAGCTCTGGATCGAGCCGCCTTTCTACTGCGACTACGGCACGAACATCACGATCGGCGACCGGGTGTACTTCAATTTCAACTGCGTCGTTCTCGACCCGGCCGAGGTGCGCGTCGGGGACGACGTGCTCTTTGGCCCGGCCGTGCAGCTCTACACGGCGACGCATCCTATATCGTGGAAGAATCGCCGCACGCGGAAAGAATCCGCGCGGCCTATCGAGATCGGCTCCGACGTGTGGATCGGCGGCGGCGCCATCGTGCAGCCCGGCGTAGCGATCGGCGAGCGAAGTGTGATCGGCGCCGGATCGGTGGTGACCAAAGACGTACCGTCCGACGTGTTTGCCGCCGGAAATCCGTGTCGAGTAGTGCGAGAGGTGTAGGCATGGGGTCCGAGGCATACGGCACCGAGAGGGACGTATACGTCGCGCTGCTTCGCGGCATCAACGTGGGCGGGCGCAACAAACTGTCCATGAAGCGTCTTGCGGCGATCTTCGTCGAGGCCGGGTGCGAGGACGTCGAGACCTACATTCAGAGCGGCAACGTCGTTTTTCGAGCCGACGCCCGGCTCGCGGCGCGCATTCCCGGCCTCATTACGGGCGAGATCGAAGCGCAGACCGGCCTCCACGTGCCGGTAGTGATGCGGAGGGTCGAAGAACTTGCCGGCGTCATCGCCGATAACCCGTTCGTCGAACGGGAGGCGGACGAACGGGCGCTGCACGTCATGTTTTTGTCGGATGAGGCGAGCCGGGACGATGTCGCGTCGCTGGATCCGGACCGGTCTCCGCCGGACGAGTTCGTGGTCGCGGGACGCGAGATCTATCTGCACTGTCCCGACGGGGTCGGACGGACCAGGCTGACGACTGCATATTTCGACGCTCGGCTCGGCACGACGAGCACGAGTCGCAACTGGCGCACCGTCAACAAACTGCTCGAGCTCGCGGGCGGACGCTAGTCGAGGAGCGTCAGCGTCACCCTCCGCACGTCCATCACCTGACTCCGGGGCACGCCGGTTGCGCTCAGCGTCAACGTCCCGCGGCCGGCCTCCAGCTCGATCTCGCCGATCTCCATTGGCCGGAAGTCCTTCACGTACGATTCCTGGCGCGGAACGCGGTCCCGCTCGGCCCCGAGGAGGGGCGGGTCGTGGGCGTCCGTTACTTCGGCCTCGACGACGGAGTCGCCAAGGCTGAGCGTGACGGTCGAACCGAGGTCGTCTTCCGGACAGGTGTAATGCACGACGGCGTGGTACCGCCCGGGCGTCCGAACGTCGACGTCCCACGTAATACTGTCCTCCGTGCTCGTCCAGTTGCGGAAGAAGGAGTCGTTGGGGAAGCGATTGCTGCGCTCGATGCCGCCATGTGCGACGCCGTCGCGCGCCGGCAGGTGCGTGATCGGATACTCCGGATAGCCCACCGGAAACGGCCGGTTGTCTTCGGCCGGCATCTCGCCGAGTACCTCAGTACGCCAGCTCTCCACCGCGGCGCTCAGGTCGGCGTGAACCTGGGGGCGTTCGGCGGCGAGGTCGGTGGTCTGGCCCGGATCGGCGGTGAGGTCGTAGAGGCGGCCCTCATGGTCGAGTCGGTACTGCGGGCTCCGAACGCTGACGCGGTCGTTCCAGTGAGAGAAAATGCGCCGTTCCGGTAGCGAGTCGGCCGAGCCGCGAAGAAGCGGCATGAGACTGACCCCGTCGAGCACCTTCTCGCTCGTGACGGAAATGCCGGCGGCGTCGGCGAGCGTCGGCAGCAGGTCGATGGCGCCCGCAATCTGCCTCACGTGCGTGTCCGGCTCGATGTGGCCGGGCCAGCGGATGAACAGCGGAGAGCGGACGCCTCCCTCGTCGGTATCTCCCTTGCGACCGCGAAGATCGGCGTTCCAGCGCCAGCCGTTCGGCCCGTTGTCGCCGAAGTACACGACGATCGTATGGTCGGCGACGCCGAGCTCGTCGAGCTTGTCCAGCATACGCCCCACGTTCCAGTCGATGTTCTCGCACATCGCGTAGGCGGCGCGAGCATGCTGCTCGTCGAAGCGCTGCGGGTCCTGGGGCGGCATCCGGAGCGCCCCCTCCGCGAACTTTTCGTAGAACCGATCGGTGACCTGCATGGGCGAATGAGGGGTGTTGAAGGGCACGTAGACGAAGAACGGATCGTCGCGATGCTCCTCCATGAAGGCCATAGCCTGCTCGGTGAGATCGTCGGGAAGATACCCGGTCCCCTTCACGAGCTCGGCGTTGTGTTCGAGGGTGGGCGAGAAATAATGACCCCAGTGACCGGAGGTAAAGCCGTAGTATTCATCGAATCCCCGCCCGTTCGGATGGTAGGGATACTGCGAGCCGTTGTGCCACTTGCCGAAGGCGCCGGTAACATAGCCGGCGGCCTTGAACGTCTCGGCGATCGTCGCCTCGTCGAGGTCCAGCCGCTCGCCCCCCGCAGAGGTCGACCGCACGCCTCCGCGGGGATGGTACCGTCCAGTGAGAAATTCCGCGCGGGTGGGGGAACACACCGGCTGCACGTAGAACTGCTCGAACCAAGCTCCGTCGTCGACAATGCGGTCGAGGTTCGGCATGGCGAGATCACGATTGCCGTGCTGCGCGAGATCGCCCCACCCCTGGTCGTCGCTGAGGATGATTACGACATTGGGATAAGCCGCTTCGCGTTCTGCTGCAGGATCCGTTGTCTCGCATCCGGATGCGAGTAAGAGGAGTACGACCAGGGCCAATCTGGAATGGGGTGTGCGCATGCGGACAGCAGGAGAACGGTGGGGAAACCCTTGCTTTTACGTGCTACGAGGACGACGCTCTAGACGCCAAGATATAGAAATCCAGCGTGCTTAGGATTCCGTCGTGGTCGGCGCAAACGTGTATTTCCAGTGCGGCCCGCGAAGAGGAACAAATGAGAACGGGAGCCATGCTGAAGAAATATCCTGGGTTTCCCGTTTGATTCATATATCCATGCAACCTGCGTTGTGTATGTTAGTATCGAAGACAGCAACTAAACATCAATGATCGTACACGTTCTTGAATGCACGCTGAGAATACCTTTCAGGCCGAAGTCGTTTCCACTGACGAAGCCAATGCAAATCTCTCGCGGCTACGCTCACGAGGCGGGTCTCGATATAGTTCAAAGTTTGACCCACTCAAGCAGCATATTCAGTGGCTGAAGCGCGGGCAGGCGCTGCGGATTGACGAGATGAAACGGAGCGACGTAGCCAATCTCCGCAGCTACATCGACCGTAACGTCAAGCCGCTGGGGCGCGGGTTGAAATACGTGGTCCGGTCGAGCCGGTTGCGGGACGATCCGAGCACGTACCGCGTGTATGTGTTCATCCGTAAGGAAGAGTAGCAGGATTCATACGGGTCGCGCTTCGTTTCACCGAGGCTCGCGACGTACGCTGGCGCATGAATGCTCGCGGGCATCCCTCACTCGTTTCTAACGCCTGTTGAAGACCCGAGCAGGGACGGGTGCTCGGAGCGAGTCCATGCGCGATGCATCGACGGTCCCCTAGTGGTCGTGCCCTGGATGCGAGCCGGACGAAGCCGTGTCGGCGGGTGCGCGGCCCCAGGCCGCATATTCCGGAGCGGACATGTCCGCCAGTCGGGTTACGAACGCGGTGATCTCCAGGATCTCTTCTTCGTCGTGGGTCGGCTCGAGCGCCGGCATGCCCGTCATCTTGATGCCGTGGCGGATGATCCAGTAGATCTCTTCCGTGGCATAGGATCCGGCGGCCCGGCCAAGCTCCGGCGGCTCGGGGTTTGCCCCCTGGCCGATCCAGCCCCGTTCTACGCCGGGCGCACCATGACATATGACGCACATCTGCTCGTACGCCTGGTAACCGCGCTGCAGCGACGCGCTGTCGGTAGGGGCGGTGATCGACAGCTCGCCGGCGCGGGCGCGAACGGACCGCTCTTTGGCGACCTCGAGCGCCGTTTCGACGAGACCCGGCGACTCGTCCGTCGCCGCCACGTTGTACGTCCCCGAGTACACGTAGAGCAGGAGGGCGACCGCCACCACCAGGGCCGCGATCAGCAGCGTAAAGAAGCCGCTCAGTATCGCTCGCATACGGCCACGT
>CAZXHQ010000170.1:0-7451 GCA_964640145.1 uncultured Rhodothermales bacterium
GGGGCTGGCCTCCGGCCTGTACATCTACTGCCTCCGCACGTCGTCGACGCGCGAATGCCGGACGTTCACCGTGATGCGGTAGGGCGGCCTCCGGTCTCGACGCGGCGCGCAGCGGGCAGGGCGTCTAGGCATGGCATTCACCTCGCGAGGCACTCGCGATCGTCCGGCGCGGTCACAGCTCCTGACGGATTTGAATCGTAGATGTCAAGCCTGACGTGCTCCGGGGTCGCGTGACGGCAGGGAGAGCGCACCGGAAACGTGCTGTGCGGCGTGCGTTCGTGCAGGCATCTGCGTTATCTTCTGACGTACCGATTCGCTCACAACCGCCCCCGTCATGCCCCTCGCTCGCCGCCTCACACTCCTGTTTTTGACAGCCTGCATCCTCGGAACCGAACCGGTGACGGCCCAGACCGACGATCCGCCCAACATCCTCGTGCTGATCGCCGACGATGCCGGATGGGACGACTTCGGGGCCTACGGCCATCCGAACATTCGGACGCCGAATGTCGACCGGCTGGCGGAATCGGGGCTCAAGGTGGAGCGCGCCTTCCTGACCGTGGCCCAGTGTAGCCCTTCGCGGATTTCCATCCTCACCGGCAAGTACCCGCACCAGACGGGCGCTGAAGACCTGCACATGCCGCTGCCGGACAGTCTCCGGATCGTACCGGGTTACCTCTCCGAGGCCGATTATTATACCGGCCATATGCGTAAGACCCACTACGGTCCGGCTGCCGACGCGCAGTTCGACTGGTACGCCGAGGCGGCCGACGACGACTTCACCGCCTTCGAGACGTTTCTGGATGAAGCCGGAGGTCGGCCGTTCTTTATGTGGGTGGGCTTTACCGATCCTCACCGCGGCTACGGCGACGCGCCGGTGACGCACGACGCGGAGGACGTCCGCGTGCCGCCCTACCTGGTCGACGACCAGGCCACTCGAGACGATCTCGCCCGCTACTACGACGAGATCGCACGCATGGACGGTCAGATCGGAAGCCTGTTGGACGTCCTCGACGAACGAGGACTCCGCCACAACACGCTGGTCGTCTTCCTGTCGGACAACGGACGGCCCTTTCCTCGGGCTAAGGGAACCGTCTACGACGAGGGCATCCGCACGCCCCTCATCTTCTCGTGGCCCGCCGTCATTCCCGCCGGATCGGTCTACGACGCGGGCATGGTGAGCGTCATCGACCTCGCACCGACCTGGCTCGCCCTCGCCGGCATCGCCAAACCCGACCAGATGGCAGGTGAAAGCCTCCGGCCTCTGTTCACCGACCCTTCCGTTCCCGGGCGCGAGGTCATCTTCGCGGAGCGAAACTGGCACGACTGCGACGAGCACATCCGCGCGCTGCGGACCGACCGCTTTAAGCTCGTGCGGAATGCCTACGTCGAACTGCCGCACGGCACGGCTGCCGATCTAGGCGGCAGCCCGTCGTTCCGCAGCCTGATCCGGCTGAAGGAGCGCGGGGAGCTGACCGACGGCCAGGCGCGTCTCTTCGAGGC
This sequence comes from uncultured Rhodothermales bacterium, assembly GCA_964640145.1. Classification (GTDB taxonomy): domain Bacteria; phylum Bacteroidota; class Rhodothermia; order Rhodothermales; family VXPQ01; genus CAZXHQ01. The sequence continues at coordinate 1,501 of CAZXHQ010000170.1, forward strand.
GCCCCGCCCCCGCATCGAACTCTACGACCTCGAGAACGATCCGTACGAGCTCGACAACCTCGCCGCGCACGACGACTACTGGCAGACGGCTCGCGAGCTGGCCGCGGTGCTCGACGACTGGATTCGCGAAACGAACGACTTTCCGCCGCACGTCCGGGTGCGCGACGACCACACCGACCGCATGACGGGCGTGTGGTTCTCTCCGGAGATTCCGCCCATGCGGAATGCGGAACGGCCGTGACGCTGCGGAGCGCGCCGTTCGGCGATGCACGAGGCGCTTTTGCGGGATCAATGCGTTCTTCGCCCGGCGTTCCAGCATTTCAACGCGCGGATGCATTACTTAGACATCAATTCGCAAATACAGTAGCATGTGAGTGCCGCTGCATCGCGCTCCGCGTCGTGCCGCCTCCTCGCCATAGCTCCGGCTGTGACTTGTCGGCGCGCCTAGCGGAGCACGCGCATCGACCCTCATAGTACGCAACCGTATTAACGAAATGATGTACTTACATAGAGTGCCGTCACGAAGAAACGTCATCCCCGGATGCCACGATCCGTTCGCATTATTCTTTACATCGTCGTTCCGCTCATCATTCTGAGCGTCTCCACAAGCTCTATCCTGGAGTGGATGTGGATGAGCGAGCTCGGATATGACGGCGTGTTCTGGACGCTCAAGATCGCCAAATTCGGGTTGAGCGTCTCCGCGTTCATCCTGGCGGGCCTCTATCTGGTCGTCAATGCGCGCATCCTCGCCGACGAGCTGCGCTGGGCGAATTTCGCGGGTACGCCCCTGCAGGAGGCCAATCTGAACCTCGGCCATCCCGATCAGCACCGCCGCGCCCGGTGGGTGCTCACCGCCTCCGCGCTGGTCTTCGCGATGCTCTTCGCATTGGGTTTCTACCTGAGCTGGGACGAGTCGCTGCGCTTTCTGTGGAATGAACCGTTCGGGCAGGTCGACCCCATTTTCGGCAAGGACATCGGGTTCTACATGTTCCGGCTTCCCTTCTGGGAGCTGATCCAAACGTCGTTCACCGTCCTCGTCTTCCTGGCGATCGCGTTTCTGACGGCCGTCTACGTCATCACCCGGCTGCTTCAGTACCAGCCCGGCGAGGGGATCCGAGCGCGGCCGGCCGTCCGGACGCAGCTCAGGATGAACGCAGCGCTCTGGCTCGTACTGCTCGCCGCCGGTATTTTCCTCGACCGGTACCAGATCCTGTTTTCCTCGCAGGGCATCGTCTTCGGTGCCGGGTATACGGACATACACGTGCTCCTTCCGGCTCTCTACGTGATGTTCGCGCTCGTGCTCATTCTTGCCCTGCTTCTCGTGGTGACCCGATGGAAGCCTCTCGGCAAGGTGCTGCCGGTCACGGCCGTGCTGCTCGCGCTTACGTGGCTGTTGGGCCGGGCGCTCGCTCCGGGCATGATGCAGCAGTTCAATGTAGCGCCGAACGAGCTCCAGCTCGAGACGCCCTACCTGGAGCATAACATCGCCATGACGCGGCTGGCCTACGGCCTCGACGACGTCATCGAGGTGGACTACGAGGCCGACGACACGCTTCGGATTCGCGACATCGACCAGAACAGGGACGCGATCGACAATATTCGGCTTTGGGATCCGCGGCTGCTGATCCAGACCTACAAGCAGCTTCAGGAAATCCGCACGTATTACGAGTTCTACTCCGTCGACAATGACCGGTATATCTACGACGGTCGTGTGAACCAGGTCATGCTCTCGGCGCGCGAGATCTCCACTGTGCTGCCGACCGGCTCCGACAACTGGGTGAACCGGCGGCTGCAGTTCACCCACGGCTACGGGGTGGCCATGAGTCCGGTTACGGAGACGGACCGCCAGGGTGAACCGGTGCTCATCGTCAGAGACCTCCCGCCGGTGTTCGACTACGAAGAGCTGGCGGTCGACAATCCGGCCATCTATTACGGCGAGGAGAGCAGCGGCTATTACATCGTCAATACCGGCATCTCCGAGCTCCACTATCCGAGTGGGGATGCCAACGTGTATACGAAGTATGACGGCAGCGGAGGCATTCGATTCGGCTCCTGGTTCCACCGGCTGCTGTTCGCCTGGGAGCTGGGCGACGTCAACATTCTCCTGTCGGACTACATTCAACCTGACAGTCGGCTGCAGATCTGGCGAAGCGTGCAGGAGCGCATCCGAAAGATCACGCCTTTTCTGCGCCTCGACAGCGATCCTTACCTGGTTCTGAGCAGCGGCCGGCTGTACTGGATTCAGGATGCCTACACCACGTCGCGTAATTTTCCGTATTCGCAGCCCGTCCAGGGCTTCAACTATATCCGCAACTCGGTCAAGATCGTCGTAGACGCCTACGAGGGAAGCGTCGACTACTACGTCGTGGATGAGGCGGACCCCGTGCTGCAGGTGTACCGGTCCATCTTCCCGAATCTGTTTAAGTCGCGCAGCGAGGTGCCGGGCACGCTGGAGCGGCATTTCCGCTATCCGCAGGATCTCTTCGAGATCCAGATCGAGCGGTTCAACCGCTATCATATGACGACCCCGCAGGTCTTCTACAACCAGGAGGACCTCTGGACCCGGCCCTGGGAGAAGTACGGCGGCCAGCAGCTTCGCATGGAGCCCTACTACGTGCTGGCGCGCCTGCCCCGGGAGCCGGAACGGGGAGCGACGATACGGCCGGCGGCCACGAATGGGGACCGGCCGGACCTCGAGTTCATGCTGATCAGTCCGCTTACGCCGGAGAACCGCGACAACATGATCGCGTGGATGGCAGCCAAGTCCGACCCGGAAGACTACGGCCAGCTCATCGTCTACAAGCTGCCGAAGCAGCGGCTCATCTACGGTCCGGCTCAAATCGAGGCGCGCATCGATCAAGACCCGGAGATCTCTCAGCAGCTGGCTCTGTGGGATCAGCGAGGCTCCAGCGTCATCCGCGGCAACCTCATGGTGATCCCCGTCGAGAATTCGTTTCTCTACGTGGAGCCCGTATTTCTGATAGCCGAGGGCGTCGACATTCCGCAGCTGCAGCGCGTGATCGTTGCCATCGGCGACGCCGTCGCCATGGAGCCCACGCTCGATGCGGCCCTGTTCCAGCTGTTCGGTGAAGCGGCCGCCCCGATCCTGGCGCCCGAAGACGTGCAGCCTCAGATGCCGGTCGCGGCGCCGGATTCCGTCGTACGCATGGTGTCGAGCGACGAGCTCGACCGCGTGCGGGAACTGTGGAGTGAGGTGCGGGGCGCCCTCGAGGCCGGAGACTGGGCGCGATACGGCGAACTGATGGAAGAGATCGACGGTGCCATCGGTGTGGAGTAATGGGTCGCTGTACCGGCGGCCTTTCCATGCGCTTCCCCTATGAGCGCTGACCTAGCCGACACGCTCGACATCGTCTCACCCGGTCGGGTTACCGGCGTGTCGTTTATGCTCCGCAACGGGGCGCCCTACTACCGCGTCACGCGCTTCGGGCGCGAGGTCATCGAGCCGTCGCGCCTGGGGTTCATACTCCGGAACGATCCGCCGCTGGCCTGGGATTTCTCGATCGCGTCCAGCGTCGTGGAGAAGTTCGAGGAGACGTGGACGCAGCCGTGGGGCGAAAGACGTCGCATCAAGAACGCGTACACGGAGCTGTCCGTGCTGCTTCAGCAGCGACGTGCGCCGCGCCGGCGGCTGCGAATATTTTTTCGGGCCTTCGACGACGGCGCAGGTCTCCGCTACGAGATCCCCGAGCAGGATGGGCTCGGCAAGGTCGAGATCATGGAGGAGTTGACGGAGTTCGCACTCCCCGGGAATCACCGAGCGTGGTGGATCCCGGCCTATGGCCGCAACCGGTATGAATACCTGTATCGTGAGACGCGCGTCAGCGAGATCGAGTGCGTGCATACGCCCGTCACGTTCGAGACGGCCGGAGGGCAGTACCTGAGCATTCACGAGGCGGCGCTGACGGATTTCGCGAGCATGACGCTGGCGCGCACCGGCGTGACCGTTCTTAGCGCCGACCTCGTGCCGTGGTCCGACGGCGTGAAGGTGAGCGGATCGGCGCCCATGAAGTCCCCGTGGCGCACCATCCAGATCGGCGACACCCCCGGGGATCTCCTGACCTCATCGCTGATCCTGAACCTCAACGAGCCGAACAAGCTGCAGGACATTTCATGGATCGCGCCCGGCAAATACGTCGGCGTCTGGTGGGAGATGCACATCAAGAAGTCCACCTGGCATACGGGCCCGCGTCACGGCGCCACTACGGCCAATGCGAAACGCTATGTCGATTTTGCGGCGCGGCACGGGTTCGACGGCGTCCTCGTCGAGGGGTGGAACGTCGGATGGAACCGAAACTGGATCGAGAGCGGTGACCGGTTCGATTTCCTCCGGCCTACGCCGGATTTCGACCTGGAGGAGGTGGCCCGCTACGCCCGCGAGAAAGGCGTTCGCCTTATCGGACATCACGAGACCTGCTCGGCCGTGGAGAACTACGAGCGGCAGATGGACCAAGCCTTTGCGCTTTACCGCGACCTCGGCGTCCGCGTCGTTAAGACGGGATACGTCGGGCACGGGCGGGCAGTACGGCGCACGGGCCCCGACGGCACCGTGCACCGCGAGTGGCATCACGGCCAGTATATGGTGCGCCACTACCGGCGCGTCGTCGAGACGGCCGCACGCTACGGCATCATGATCGACGCGCACGAGCCGATCAAGGACACGGGCATCCGGCGCACCTGGCCCAACATGATGACGCGCGAGGGCATGCGAGGCCAGGAGTACAACGCGTGGGGGAAAGACGGCGGCAACCCGCCCGATCACACGACCATCCTGCCGTTCACCCGCATGCTCGCCGGCCCGCTCGACTTCACGCCGGGAATCTTCGACGTGCTGTTCGAGGACTTCCAGCCGAACAACCGGGTGAACACCACCGTAGCCAAGCAGCTCGCCCTCTACGTGGTGCTCTACAGCCCGCTCCAGATGGCCGCCGATTTGCCGGATAACTATGAGGCCATGCCCGAGGCGTTCAAGTTCATCGAGGACGTGCCCGTCGATTGGCACGATACGATCGTCCTCCACGGGCGCATCGGCGACTACCTCACGATCGTGCGCCGGGATCGAGGCAGCGACGACTGGTATCTCGGCAGCATTACGGATGAGGAGGGGCGCCTGCTCGAAGCACCACTTCATTTTCTGGATCCCGGACGGGAGTACGTGGCCGAGATCTACCGCGACGGCGACGGCGCCGACTGGAAGGACAACCCCATGGAGGTGGTTGTGGAGGAGCGGCCGGTCGAGGCCGGCGGCGTGCTCCCGCTTCGCCTGGCGCCCGGGGGCGGGCAGGCGATACGTTTTCGGCCGATCTGAGCCGGTCGACAGTTCGAACCTTCTCCGTCGCGCGGCGTTCGGCCACCCACGCCAGAGCCCGAATACAAGCTCGGAGACGTGTACAAGTACCAGGAATTCGCCCGCTACTTCGCGCAAATCGCCGGCGGCATCGAAGAGCTGGGCATGGAAGAGCTCGAGGAGCTAGGGGCAACGAACGCGGCGCCGGCCTATCGCGGCCTATATTTCGACGCCGAGCCGGCAACCCTCTACCGCATCAACTACTGCTCGCGCCTGGTGACGCGCGTCCTTGCTCCGCTCACCTCCTTCGGGTGCCACGACGCCGACTATCTCTACCGAACGGCGGGCGACGTGGATTGGAGCGACTTCCTGGCGGTCGATCAGACGTTCGCCGTCTTCGCCAACGTTACCAACAGCAAGATCGACCATTCGAAGTACGCGGCGCTGCGATTGAAGGACGCCATCGTCGATCAGTTCAGAGAGAAGACGGGAAGGCGACCCAGCGTCGACACGCGGGATCCCCACGTGTGGTTCAATCTCTACATCGAGAACAACCATGCCACGATCAGCCTGGGAACCTCCGGAGGATCCCTTCATCGGCGCGGCTATCGAACCGAATCGATTGAAGCGCCGATGCAGGAGACGG
>CAZXHQ010000171.1:0-7441 GCA_964640145.1 uncultured Rhodothermales bacterium
TCCTTACGAGGTCACGTAGGGTGATCTCGGCCACGCTGTCGGGGCATGGGTATACCGTCCGTGACCGGACGCCGGATGAAATCGAAATTGGCAATCAGAGCCGCTTACGTGAGCTTGATGGACGAACGTACCTGCTCGCAGACACAGGCTACTATAGGCTCGATGCACGCGGGGTGACAGCGGTTGCGAGCTATGCAGAGGACGATCCTTTCTTTCAATCCTCGACGGATTCGTTGCTCGTGCTGGAACAAGGACCCGACGGCCGTATCTGGCGGGTCTATACTGATCGCGTCGAGATCACTGCGTGTAGCATTGACTGCGTCACTACCACTCCATCAGTTCTTCAGTATACGAAGTGGAGCTATCCGGTGAGTCTCCACGTCGACTCCAGCGGCGTCGCATGGATTTCCACGGGCAGCACGCTCGTGCGGTACGATCCGTCCGTCGATGTGGACAAGAAGTACGAGGCGATTTTCCCTGCGCTGCTGCGCCGCGCGACGTCGATCGACACGAATCGCCTCCTCTATGGGGGGCTTCGCGGGGCCGGCCCCTCGGATCAGGTGCCGATCTTCAGCGATCTTCCGTCCGATCAGAATGCCGTCCACTTCGAGTTCGCCCTGCCGAGCTACAACGATGCGGAGAACAACGAATTCCAGTACTGGCTCGAAGGCCGTGACGCGGAATGGTCGACGTGGACCGCGGATACGGGGAAGAATTATACGAACCTGACGGAAGGGACCTACCGGTTCCACCTGCGCGGGCGCAACGCGCAGGGATACGTCTCTCCGGCCAGCGTCTACACGTTCACGGTATTACCGCCGTGGTACCGGTCGACGTGGGCATATATCATCTATGCGCTTGGGCTGGTCGGCGCGGGCCTCTTCGCGCGGAGATACCGCCGAATCGTCGTGGAGAACAAGCGGGCCAGAAAGCAGGCCAAAGCCCTCGAACGCGAGCGTCAGGTGAACGAGCGGCTGCAGGACCTCAACAAACGCCTGGAGCAGGCCAACGAAACGCTGCGCCAGGCCGACCGCCTGAAGGACGAGTTCCTCGCAAACACGTCGCATGAGCTGCGGACCCCGCTGACGGGCATCCTCGGCTGCTCTGCAATTCTCCGCGACGAGGTCGAGGGCGAGCAGCGCGAGTTCGTCAATATGATCGACGAGAACGGCCAGCGGCTCCTCAACACGCTGGACTCCCTGCTCGATCTTGCACGCCTGCGGGCAGGGCTCATGGACCTCGACTTTAAGGAAATGGACCTGGGCAAAAAGTCACGCGCCATCCTCCAGACCTATTCCTCCCTCGCCGAGAGCAAAGGGATCGATTTGCACGTCGAGACCGAAGGGGACGTCTGCGGCTGGTTCGACGACCACTGCATGGAATGCATGCTCAACCACCTGATCGGAAATGCGGTGAAGTTCACCGGAGAGGGAGGCGTCCGGGTCGAGCTTAGGGAGGACGATCAGCGTATCGTCATTCGGGTGAAGGATACCGGCATCGGCATCGACGAAGAGTTCATGCCCTTCCTCTTCGACGAGTTCAAACAGGAGTCGACGGGACTGACTCGCTCGCACGAAGGAAACGGTCTCGGCCTCGCCGTGACGGCGCGAATCATCGACCTGATGGGCGGCGACATCGAGGTGGAAAGCGAGAAGGAGGTCGGCACGACCTTCACCGTACAGCTCCCGCTCGAACGCGTCAAGCCCGGCATTTCCCGGCAGGGAGACGGCCTGCCCGGCGAGACGGTGGCCGTGACGGCGAGCGATCGCGGCTCCGACGTCGCAGCGACGTGATCTCCATCGGTGGCGAACGGAGGGGCGAGCACGTATCTTCACCACCCCTCGCCGAACGGCCGCTGCCCGGGTCGACGGCTCTTGACGACCGTTCGGTCATATACGGGTAACCGCCGCCGCTCATGCTGCCATGCTGCGTTTCTGGAAATTGCTCCGCATCCTCTGGGCCATGATGACGCGCACGCCCTACGTGCAATGGCGGGCGAGCGGACGGCCGAGAGACGAGGAACTGCGCTATCGCGCGCACCGCATTCGAGTCGGCTGCGCGCTCCTCTGCGACATCCTCGGCATCGAGGTTCGCACGGAGGGCCGTGCACCGGAGGATTCGGGTATGCTCGTGGTGGCGAATCATTTCGGCGTGCTCGACCCGCTCGTTCTGGCGTCCGTGCTGCCGTCGGCTCCGGTCGGCAAGGCCGAGGTGAAGGATTGGCCGCTGGTCGGCTGGGTCAGCATCACGCATGGCATGATTCCCGTAGAGCGCGCCCGTCGCAGCACGGTCGCGCGCTTCACGGATCAGGTACGAGAACGGCTCTCGGCCGGTGTCCACGTCTTCGTCTTTCCCGAGGGCACGACCAGCGGCGAGCCGGCCGTTCGACTATTCAAGACGGGCGCCTTCGAAGCCGTGGCGGGGATGCCCGGTGGGCGCGTGCTCCCGGTTTATCTGTCCGTCGACAGCGTGGAAGACCAGCCGGCCGCCGGCGCGGTGCGACGACGGGTGGTCTGGGCGGATGATGAACAGTCTTTTGGGGAGCACGCCTTCGAGGTCGCGGCCACCAGGCGCATGCAGTATACGGTATGGTTCGGTGAGCCCATCCCTACCGAAGGTCGTGATCGTAAGGACTTGGCACAACTTGCGCGCGAAGCGGTTGAAGACCTTCGCACCCGGCGAGAAACAATCACTACCTGAGAAGGCGTCAAAAAGGCTGACGGAGCGCCTACCTCCATCTTACACCTGCCCGGATTCCGACGATATCGATGAGCGAACAGCGGAAAAATTCGAACGTAAAGATCCTGATCGGTGTCGGGCTCGTGCTGATCGGTCTTGCTACGGGCATTCTGGGGATGATGATCGCCGGCGGTGAGTCCGCCGAAGAGGCGGCCGGGTCGCGCATCGTAGAACGCGTCCAGCTCGGCAGCCAGGAGCCGCAGGCGCCGGTGCCGGTCCCCGACTCGCTCAGAAACATGCTCGAGCCGCGGACCCTCAACCGGATCTTTCGTCAGGTCGCGGAAAGCGTGACGCCGGCGGTCGTGTACATTCAGGTCGAGGTTCCGATCAACCGGGACGCGCAACGAGAATGGTATCACAACTTCGATGAGGATGCGCGCCGCCGCTTCTTTCGGGACGACCCGCTTCGTCAGAGCGTCGGCAGCGGCGTGATGGTCAGCTCGCAGGGCTACATCGTCACGAACCATCACGTCGTCGAAAATGCCGACGGCATTCAGGTGACCCTGGCCGACAAGCGCATATACGACGCGCGGGTGGTGGGGACGGACCCGGCGACGGATCTGGCCGTGCTTAAGATCGAAGACGGCGACGACTTGCCCGTGGTCCGGCTGGGAGACTCCGACCTCGTGCAGGTCGGTGAATGGGTCCTGGCCGTCGGGAACCCGTTCCGTCTGACGTCGACCGTCACGGCCGGCATCGTCAGCGCGACCGGACGCCAGGTCGACATTATCGACGACGATTTCGGGATTGAGGACTTCATTCAGACCGATGCAGCCATTAACCCGGGGAACTCGGGCGGGGCCGTCGTAAATCTCGACGGCGAGCTGGTCGGCATCGCCACGGCGATCGCTACGGAGAGCGGATCCTACGAAGGCTACGGTTTCGCCGTACCCGTGAATCTCATGGAGCGGGTCGTAGGGGACATCATCGAGTTCGGGGAAGTCCGCCGCGGTTACCTGGGCGTGGTCATCCAGAACGTGGACGCCCGGGTGGCCCGCCGTCTCGGAATGGATCGAATCAGCGGCATCTACGTCAACGACGTGACCGAAGGCGGCTCGGCCGAACGTGCCGGCATCCGCGAAGGTGACGTCATCGTCACCGTCGACAACCGGTCCGTCAATGCGTCGAATCAGCTGCAGAGCACGGTTGCCCGGAAGCGTCCGGGCGACGTCCTCGACGTGGGCGTGTGGCGGGACGGCCGCGTGCTGCAGTTCGACGTGGAGCTCCAGAGCCGCAATTCCCCTGCCTACGAGCGCTGGTTCAGCGAGCTGCAGCAAGAGGACGAGGCCGCTCCCGAGCTGGAACCCGCGCCGCCCGAGAGCCGCGACAACGTCTTCGAGCTGGGCGAATGGGGCATCGGACTGAGAAATCTGACGCCTCGCGAGCTCGGGACGTTCGACGTGCAGGGTGGGTCCTACATCGCCTACGTCGAGAATGGGTCCCTTGCCGACGCGGCCGGTCTGCCCCGCGATGCTGCGATCGTGGAGATCGGGGGATCGACCGTCGGATCGACCGATCAGGCGATCGATAGGCTCACAGAGGCCGGTCAGGAGCGCGACGCCGTCCTCATCAAAGTAAAGCGGCGCAACGGCATCTCGGCCTTCTACGAAATGGAAGTACCTGTACCTGCCGGCTAATCATGATTCGATATCTAACCGCCGGGGAATCCCACGGGGAAGCACTCATCGGAATCGTAGAAGGGATGCCCGCGGGCGTGCCCATCACGCCCGAAGACATCAACCGTCATCTAGCCCGCCGGTGGCTCGGCTACGGCCGGGGCGGTCGTTCGAAGTTCGAGCGGGACAAGATTCACATCTATTCGGGGGTCCGCTTTTCAAAGACGATGGGCAGTCCCATTGCGATGCGTCTGGATAACGCGGCCTATACGAAGGACCGGTCCGGATGGCCGGAGGTCATGGCCGTTTCCGGCTCCGGAGAGGGCGTGGACAAAGTCACCTTGCCGAGGCCCGGGCACGCGGACCTGACCGGTCTGCAGAAATACGGGTTCGACGACATCCGACCGGTTATCGATCGCGCCAGCGCGCGGGAGACGGCAATGCGCGTGGCCTGTTGTACGGTAGCCCGCCAGCTGCTCAAGCAGTTCGGCATCGAGGTGGGCAGCCACGTCGTGCGTCTCGGAGAGGTCGGCATGGATGAGCCGGACGCCTGGTACGACCGGGTGTCGAGCCTGATCAGTGGGGGCGCCGAACGCCTCAACGAGGTGGCGGACAAGAGCGCCGTGCGCATGCTCGACGACGACCTGACGGAACGATGCATCGCGCATATCGACGAGACGAAAAAGCGGGGTGATTCGCTCGGCGGCGTCTATGAGGTGGTGGTGACCGGCGTGCCGGCCGGGCTCGGCTCCTACGTACAGTGGGACCGGCGTCTCGACGGGCAGCTCGCTCAGTCGATCCTGTCGATCCAGGCGCAGAAAGCGGTCGAGATCGGCGACGGAGTCGTCGGCGCCGGGCGCCCCGGCTCGCGCGTACATGACGAGATTACGGGCGCCGGGGGCAGCTTCTCGCGGCGAACGAATCATGCCGGCGGCGTCGAGGGGGGCATGTCGAACGGAATGCCCGTTGTCGTGCGCGGTTACATGAAGCCGATTCCGACGCTGATCAAGCCGCTCGACTCGGTCGACGTCGAATCGGGTGAATCGCAGCCGACACGATATGAGCGAAGCGACGTAACGAGCGTTCCGGCCGCTTCGACCGTAGCCGAGGCCACGGTCGCGCTCGTGATCGCTAATGCGTTTCTCGATAAGTTCGGGGGGGACAGCCTCGCCGAGATCACGGCTCGTCATGACGCGGAAGTCGCAGATGCCGGGCGGAATGGCCGATAACTACGGAAACGTACGATCTGGATCCGACGTCTCGAACGTGTCCCTTCTATCATCATTTCATAAATTCGGTGCCGTCCTATGAGGGTCGATGCGCGGAGGCGGACCGACGGGGAGCGCGATCCAGCGGGACGCATCCGGTAGCGTACCATTCGATGCACCGGGGTCCACCTTGGGTTAGTTTCGGCTGTCGCGCACGCGGCGCGCCAACTTTGATCGGTTTGTTCGTATATTTTCAAGTCTGCGGCCGACGGAACAAGGCCGACGGCATTGGTTGAATGGATACACGGTGAATGTGTCCCGCTGCAGATCACCTGGCCCTTCAGGTCTGCTCGCAATGCCAGCTTCAGCGGCATCATTCTTGTCACCTCAGTCAATGTAGCCAATCAGCCCAGGTGCATGGAAGTACTCAACGAATCTGTGTGCATATTACTTGCAGATGACGATCCGGACGATCGAATGCTCACGGAGCGCGCCCTTAAGAAGAGCCGACTCGTAAACGAGCTTCGAACGGTCGAGGACGGAGAGGAGCTGATGCACTATCTTCGGTGCGAAGGCCCCTACGCAGACCCTGAGACGGCGCCCAGACCGGGTCTTATTCTGCTCGACCTCAACATGCCTCGAAAGGATGGCCGCGAAGCGCTGCGAGAGATCAAGTCGGATATTTCGCTGCGGCGGATTCCCGTCGTAGTGCTGACCACCTCGGAAGCCGAACATGACATCCTTCGGAGCTACGATCTGGGCGTGAATGCATTCGTGACGAAACCGGTCACGTTCGACGGCCTGGCGACCGCCCTTGAGCGGCTCAGCGAATTCTGGTTCGAAATCGTAAAGCTGCCCCGGGATTCGTGACCCCGAGCTTCCCCGCATGACATCACCCCATCAGGAAGTGCCATATGGAGCGTAAGGAACACGTCCGCGTACTCATCATCGAGGACGATGAGGACGACTACTTCATCGCCCGAAGTCTACTCTCGAAAACGACGGGGATTACCTGCGAACTCGAGTGGGCTCGCGACTTCGACGAGGGCCTCTCTATCCTGATCCGGAGCGACTTCGACGTCTGCCTGGTCGATTATCGGCTCGGGCCGCGGAACGGCCTCCAGCTCCTCGAGGAGGCGAACGAAGAAGGAGTCGACACGCCGATGATCCTGCTGACGGGTCAGGGCGACTACGAGGTCGACGTGAAGGCCATGATGGCCGGGGCGGCCGACTATCTCGTCAAAGGACAGATCGACGCCCAGGTCCTCGAGCGCTCGATACGGTACGCCCGCGAGCGTAAGAAGGCGGAGGAACGCATTCGAGAGCAGGCGCGCCTTCTCGATAAGGCGCGGGACGCGATTTGCGCCTACGACCTGGAAGGACGAGTCATCTACTGGAACAAGAGCGCCGAGCGGCTCACCGGCTATACGGCCGAGGAGATGCAGGAGAAGGGCGGAGATGACTGCCTCTACGACGGCGATGCCGAGAAGGCGGAAAGAGCGTGGGAGGAGGTATTTTCGAAGGGCGAATGGTCCGGGGACCTGAGACAGGTTACTAAGGACGGCGAGGAGCTCATTCTAGAGAGCCGCTGGACGCTCGTGCGGGAGCACAACGGTAGTCCGAGCTCCGTGCTCGTCATCAACACAGACGTGACCGAGCGAAAGCGCCTCGAATCCCATTTCCTGAGGGCGCAGCGCATGGAGAGCATCGGGACGCTCGTGGGCGGCATCGCCCACGATCTCGGAAACCTGCTCGTTCCGATCCTTCTGGGCGTGAAGGTCCTCTCGAGCCGCTACGGCGATGACGAAAAGACTATGCGGACACTGGAGATGATTCGGCGCAGCGCCCAGCGCGGCTCCGACATGGTGAAGCAGGTGC
>CAZXHQ010000172.1:0-2288 GCA_964640145.1 uncultured Rhodothermales bacterium
CCGAAGATGGCTTCCGGCGCCGGATCCTTCAGCACGCCTTCGCGCACCATCAGATCGGCGCCGCCTTCCTCGCCTTCCGGGGCCCCTTCCTCGGCCGGCTGGAAGATGAACTTGACCGTGCCGGGCAGGCTCTCCCGCATGCCGGAAAGGACCTCGGCCACCCCCATCAAGATGGCTACGTGATTGTCGTGACCGCAGGCGTGCATGACACCTACTTCCTGGCCGTTGAACGTCGTCCGCTCCCTGGACGCAAAGGGCAGATCGACCATTTCGGTGACGGGTAGGGCGTCCATGTCGGCCCGCAGAGCCACGACCGGCCCGGGCCTGCCTCCCCGCAGCACGCCGACGACGCCCGTGTGCGCGACTTCCGTCTCGACGTCCATGCCCAGTTCACGCAGATGCCCGGCCACAAGGGCTGCCGTGCGAAATTCACGGTTGCTGAGTTCGGGATGTTCGTGGACGTCGCGCCGCCACGAGACCACCTCCGGCATCACCTCGTCGATGCGCCGGTCGATCTCGGCGGTCAGCTCGGCGCCGCCCTGCGCAACGGCATCCGGAAGGGGCCGCAGAATAAGCAAACAGACGACGGCCGGGACGATATGACGTGCACGCAGCATCAGACCTACTGCGTCGACTCTCGATCACGCGGCACGAGCGGCGGGGCCGGATGCTCCAGCTCCGCCTCGTCCGGAGACGAGACGGACGCCGGCATGAGCCGAACCCTCGACTGCTCGTCGAGCTGCGCTTCCAGCCGGTCGAAGCGCCGGCCGACGGCCTCATCGACGGCTTCGCTGAGAAGCGTCTTCAGCTCGCTCGTGGTGAGGCTCGGGTCGGAGGGCTTCGACGAGACCTTTATCTGGTTCTTATCTCTTCGGTAATCGAGCCACAGCTTGAGCATGCCGAGGAGGGATCCGAACACGATGGCGGTGACGATGACTTCTTCCATGAGACGACCGACGGAATGATGAGGCTGGCTGAACGAGACGTTGAATACGTTACGACGCCGCGATGGTTACGTCAACCGGCCTCCGTCAGCTCCGTGTTCTCACCGGGCGACGCGGCCGCCGGATCCGGGAGATCATTGCCGCGCGGTACGAACGCCTGGATGCCCGTCAGCTCTCGGCCGAGGATGAGCCCGTGGATGTCGTAGGTCCCCTCGTAGGTGTTTACGCTTTCGAGGTTGACCATATGATGGATGACCCGGTATTCACCGGTGATTCCGTTTCCGCCCAGCATGTCTCGCGCCATGCGGGCGATTTCGAGCGCCTTCCCGCAGTTGTTTCGTTTCGCCAGCGAGACCATCGACGGCACGAGCTTGCCTTCGTCTTTGAGCGCGCCCAGGCGCCAGGCCAGCAGCTGCATCTGCGTGATTTCCGTGAGCATGTGAGCCAGCTTCGTCTGGATCAGCTGCATGGATCCGAGCGGATAACCGAACTGTTCACGCTCCATGACGTACCGGCGGGCGCGTTGGTAGCAGTCTTCGGCCGCACCGACGGCGCCGAAGACGATTCCGAAGCGGGCGCTGTTGAGGCAAGCAAACGGTCCGGAGAGGCCCTCGACCTCCGGAAACGCATTCTCTTCCGGCACGAAGACGTCCTCCATCACGATCTCACCGGTCACCGACGCCCGCAGCGACATTTTATTGTGCGTCACGGGCGTGGAGATGCCTTCCATGTGTCGCTCGAGAAGAAAGCCGCGGATGACCCCCTCCTGGCCCGTCTCCTCCTTCGCTTTCGCCCACACGACGGCCAGATCGGCGATCGGGGAGTTCGTGATCCACATCTTCGAGCCATTGAGCACCCAGCCACCGTCGACGCGGAGCGCCGTCGATTTCATGGAGCCGGGATCGGAACCATGATCGGGCTCGGTCAGGCCGAAGCATCCGATCAACTCTCCTGTCGCGAGCCTCGGCAAGAATCGCCGGCGCTGATCCTCGGTCCCGAACAGGTGGATGGGATGCATCACCAGCGAGGACTGCACGGAGGCGAACGAACGATAGGCCGAATCGACGCGCTCCAGCTCGCGCGCGATCAATCCATAGGCCGTGTAACTGACGCCCGATCCGCCGTATTGCTCCGGCAGCGCCGCACCCAGCAGGCCCAGCTCGCCCATCTCGCCGGGGATCTCCTCGTGAAACACTTCGTCCTGATTGCCTTCCAGCGCGCGCGGCTCGAGCTTCGACTGTGCGTAGTCGCGCGCCGATTCCATGACCAGTCGGTCCTCCTCCTTCAGCATGGATTCGAAGAGGTAGGCGTCGTCGGGATTCAAGAACTGCTTCGCCATGGCCG
>CAZXHQ010000172.1:2388-5777 GCA_964640145.1 uncultured Rhodothermales bacterium
CCCTCCTCGGGGTCGGGATACCGCCACGTTACCGCCCCCTGATCGCAGGCGTACATGCACGTTCCGCACTCGATGCAGTCTTCGAACTGGAAGAAGACGTTGCCGTCGTCGTCGTACTTGTAGCACTCGGCCGGGCAGACGTACGTGGTGCAGTGATGCGGACAGACGGAGTTGCAGATGTCCGTGTCGACCTCGATATGCGGTTTCGCCTCGGCACGGCCCTGGTTCCGATAGGCGACGAGACCGAGACGTTCTACCAGGCTCAGTTTCTTCATAACGATCGGGACGCGTTGTAGGCCAGCTTGATCATCGACCACAACGACGTTCGGTTCCTGATCGTTTCCCACAGCATCACACGCGACTTCGGCGTGGGCGCGTCGTCGACGGTGAAGAAGCGCCGTCCAAACTCGCACGCCACCTCCGGCAGCGTCTGATACATGTCCGGGTCGTGCAGCAGGTGAACGGCGTCCTGGTACGAGCGCATATCTCGCAGGACGAAGCTGTCTTCGAGGGCGTCGCGATACGACTGCAATCCCCCGGCCGACACGTCGCCCCGATCTCGGGCCGCGACGACGGCCTCGGCAGCGAGTATGCCCGAGCGCATCGCGTAGTCCATGCCCTGGATGGCCTTCCCCGCGTTGATCACGAGGTTGGCCGCCTCGCCGGCAACGAGCACACCATCCGCATGCACGGCCCGCGGCATCACCCGCACGTCGCCGCTGGAGACGGCATGGGCAGAGTACTCTATCTCCTCACCGCCGCGAAGCATGTCGGCGACGACCGGGTGTCCCTTGAAATCATTGAGGAGCTCGTGCGGCCTGCGCCCTTTCTCG
Organism: uncultured Rhodothermales bacterium; assembly: GCA_964640145.1. Taxonomy (GTDB): domain Bacteria; phylum Bacteroidota; class Rhodothermia; order Rhodothermales; family VXPQ01; genus CAZXHQ01. Next base: position 3,222 of record CAZXHQ010000172.1, read on the forward strand.
CGCAGATCCTTTATGCCCAGGACGAGCCCGATCGAGACCGACTCGCGGTTCGTGTACAGGAATCCGCCGCCCTCGACGCCCCGGCTGCAGAAGCCTACGAACTCGTTCGAGAGGCCGGATGCGGCGCTGAGCTGAAAGCGGTCTTCGAGGACGGTTCGGTCGAAGCGGAGCACTTCTTTGATGCCGATCATCATGTGGTCGGCGGGCACGTAGCGCTCCTGCAGGCCGACCTGGCGGGTGAGGAGATTGTTGACGCCTTCGGCGAGAATGACCACGTCGGCATGGAAGATTTCGTCGCCGGCTCGAATGCCGACCACCCGTCCGCCTTCCTTGACGACCTCGTCGACGAGGACATTGGTCGCGAGGAAGGATCCGTCCGGATGCTCGCTCTCGGCGATGGCTTCTTCCACCTTCTCGGCCAGCCAGCTGTCGAACCGGGCGCGCAGGACGATCACGCCGGCGTACGGGGGCTCGTCGTAGTGCGACGACTTGAAGTCGAGCGAGAACGCCGATTGCTGGTCCATCAGGGTGAGGCGCCGGTGCCGAACGAATCGTTCGGTGCCGTTCTCCTCGGCCCAGTACTCCGGGACGAGGCGGGCCAGATCGGTGCCCCACAGTACACCGCCCGAGACGTTCTTGGAGCCGGCGAATTCCCCGCGCTCGATCAGGAGGAAGCGGACGCCGGCACGGGCCAGGATCATCGCGGCGCTGAGTCCGGCGATGCCTCCACCGACGATGATGCAGTCGAACTTCTCGTCCATAGGCTGAAAGGCACCGCGTCGACGGCCCGGTGCGTGCGGTCTATTCGTCCCGAAGCGCCGCGACGAGCTTCGGTACCACTTCGTAGAGGTCGCCGACGATGCCGTAGGTGGCGTAGCGGAAGATCGGTGCGTCGGGGTCTTTGTTGACGGCCACGATAACGCGGCTGTTGGTGATGCCTGCCACGTGCTGAATGGCCCCGGAAATACCCACCGCGATGTACAGGTCCGGCGAGACGACCTTCCCCGTCTGCCCCACCTGCGAGGCGGCGGGAAACAGGCCGGATTCGACGACGGCCCTCGACGAACCGATCGCCGCACCGAGCTCATCCGCCAGCTCCTCGACGAGCCGCTTCCCCTGCTCGTCGCGCACGCCGCGGCCGGCACCGACGACGATGCGGGCCTCGGAAAGGTCGACGGCTCCCTGAGCCGGCGCCACGACCTCGCGCAGCGTCTTACGCAGCGACGAGGCGTCGAAATCGAACGCGACGTCGCGTACGGTGGGACGGACGGGCTGCTCGCTCGCCGCATACGAACCGGAGCGCACGCTCACGAGCACGGGCGAACCGTCGGCGCGTACGTTGGCGACAAATTTCGACGCCAGGACGGGACGCTGCGCCTCGACCGCGTCGTCGTGCACCTCGAAGCTCGATACGTCGGGCAGCGCCGCGGCGCCGAGTCGGACCGAGAGCGCGCCGAGAATTTCTTTGACGGCTTCGCTCGACGGCAGGGCGAAGACGGATGGGGACGCCGCCACGGACACGCGCGCAAGCGCGGCTAGGAGCGCCGCATCGGTCGGCATCTCCGAAGCCGGTCCGAAGAGATCGTCGCGTACGACGTACACGGTCGAGGCGCCGTACCGGCCGGCCTGGTCTACGCAGGATGCCGGGTCGGCGGCGGCGACGGCGGCGGCTACCTCGTCTCCCCGCTCGCCGGCGACGACCCGGCAGCGCGACAACACCTCCAGGGATGACCGCTTGATCCGGCCGCCGGCCGTCTCCACATATGCCAGGAGCGTTCCCAAGGCTAGAGCACCTTCGCTTCATCCTTCAGCAGGGACACGAGCTCATCCACGGTCGCGTCGACTCCTCCGTCCAGTATGCGTCCCGGTTCACGCTCGGGCACGTCTTCATAGCGGCGCACGCGCGTCTCCGGCAGGCCGGTCGGGCGTTCGACGGTCTGAACGTCGATGGACTTCTTCTTGGCCGCCATGATGCCTTTCAGCTTCGGAATACGCGGATCGTTCATATCATTCGAGCAGCTCACCACGCAGGGCGTCTCCAGCGCCACGATCTCCTGCCCCGCATCCGCCTGCCGGGTGACCACGAGGCGACCCGCCTCGACGGTGAGTCCGACGGCATTCCCCGCGAACGGCAGCGCCAGGAGTTCGCCGAGCATGGACCCCGTCAGCCCGGCGTCCGTATCCTGCGCCTGCTTGCCGCACGCCACGACGTCGAAGGCCTCCTGCGTCAGGTAGTCCGCAAGGATCTGCGCGTAGGCGCGCGAATCCAGCGCGCCGGCCGTATCCACGCGAATGTGCGTGGCGGACCCGGCGCCCATGGCCAGGGCCTTCCGAATGGTTTCCTGCGCCTCAGGAGGGCCCACCAGCACGACATGAACGGAGCCTCCGTGCTGCTCCGTCAGCACGAGGGCCGCTTCGACAGCCGACGCGTCGTAGGCGTTCAGGACGAGACGCCCGGCATCCACGTTGATGTCACCGTCATGCAGCTGCAGCGGAGAGGCCACGTCCGGAACCTGCTTGATGCAAACGATGAACTTCATTTCCGTTATTTTGTCG
>CAZXHQ010000172.1:5877-7433 GCA_964640145.1 uncultured Rhodothermales bacterium
CTCTAATCCCCACGACAGACCTCCTGCGCTCATGAAGTTCTTCCCATGCGTTCTCCTGCTGATGGCCTTGCCCTACGTCGCGAACGGGCAGGTGGCCGAACCACGTTTCGGGGTGGGGTTCAATGCCATGGTCAGTACGGCGGACGGCCTCGGCGTCGGCGTGCGCGGGCGCGCCTCCTATCCGGTGAACGTCGACGTGTCGGCGGCGGCCGATCTCGGCCTGACCGGCTTCGTCCTGAGCGGCCGGCGCAATGCCGATTACATCCTCGACCCTCAACTCTCGGCGATCGTCATGCTGCCGATCTCCAGCATCCGGGCCAACTACGTGCTCTTCGGCGCCGGAGCCTACGTTCCCGTAGGGGGGGATGCCGGCGGCGGTCCGACACTTCACCTCGGCTTCGGCCGCGTGCGGGCCCTCGAGGAATCGTCTTTTTTCTACGAGGTCAACCCGGCGCTGCTGATCGGCCGGGACGACGTCGACCTCGTCATACCGGTGCGGCTGGGCATCATCTTTTAGCGAACCGGCGGGGTTCGCGGCCGGCCGGCTGCAATCCGAAAACATTCAGGCCGGCGGCAACGTTTGCAGGCCCGTACATGGCCGGCATCTATCTCCATATTCCCTTCTGCACGCAGCGGTGCGTGTACTGCGACTTCTATTTCACGACCACGCGCACGTCGCACGGATCCTTCGTCGATGCGATGTGCACCGAGATCGAGTTCTATGCATCGCAGTATGCCGAGCGCGAACCCGTCGAGACCATCTATCTCGGCGGCGGCACCCCTTCGCTCCTCGAGCTCGAGGACATGGCCCGGCTGCTGCAGACCATCCACCGGCATTTCGACACGGATCAGGTTCGCGAGACCACCATCGAGATGAACCCGGACGATGCACACCCCGACTACCTCGACGGGCTGCGATCGATAGGCATCGACCGTCTCAGCATCGGCATCCAGTCGTTCTACGCATCGGACCTCGAGTTCATGAACCGGAGCCATACGCCCGAGCAGGCCGAGGCCTCGCTGGAGCAGGCGGCGAAGGCGGGCTTCCAGAACCTGTCGGCCGATCTCATCTTCGGCATCCCGGACCAGCCCGAGGAGTACTGGTATGCCAACGTTCAGAAACTCATCCGGCTGGGCGTCCCCCACATCTCCACCTACAGCCTGACCGTCGAGGACCGCACGCCGCTTCATAAGATGGTCGAGCGGGGACTCGTACATCCGGCGCCCGAAGAGGAGCTGGAGAGACGGTACCGGTTTACGATGGATTTCCTGCGGGAGCACGGCTACGAGCATTACGAGGTCTCCAGCTTCGCGCGTCCCGGCATGCGGTCGCAGCACAACCAGATCTACTGGAACCACAGCAATTACCTGGGCTTCGGCCCCTCGGCCCATTCGTTCTGGTGGCTCGGTCTGCCGGCCGAACGCTGGTTCAACGAGGCCAACCTCCGGCGCTACGAGGCCCTGCTGCAGCAGCATAGCGTGCCAATCGGCGGCAAGGAAACCATGTCGCTCGACATGCTCGCCAATGAGTATATTCTCCTGCGGCTGCGGACGGC
>CAZXHQ010000173.1:0-4503 GCA_964640145.1 uncultured Rhodothermales bacterium
CCGGCTGTTGATGCGGGTGAGCATAAGAAGGCCGACTACGCACGTAGAGGTTTGTGAGTGCGTCCATTCGGACGCGGGTTCGACTCCCGCCATCTCCACCATGCGAAAGCCCCTATCTCCCGAGAACTCAGGGAGATAGGGGCTTTTTTTGTTCGCTGCTTGCTCTTTGTACGCTGCTTTCCTATTGGCGCCGGGGCCGGGAATGCCGGCTATCGTACCGCGGCGCGGCCTCGGTGCGCCGGCCTCGCGGGCGGCGCCGGCAGGCCGCGACCCAAGCGGATCAGGTGCTCAGGCCAACAGAGAACACGAACGCGCGGGTTCGGAGATCGGGGTGGTCGGACGTTACAAAAAGGTTGGTCAGTCCGACCTCGTAGCGAACGTCGACGTAAACGCTCCCCCGTGCGCCGCGGCTCTCCATTCCCACGCCGGCGTCGAGGCCGTAGTCCCACGTGCGGAGCATCTCATCGAGGTCGCTCCCCGACAGTCCATGGCGATACATGCTCCGGGCGTCCTGGGACAGACGCAGCGGGCATACGGCGACAGCGTGCGGACGAAGAAAGCGGTCTACCTCGCAGCATTCCGCCAGAACAGCGGGCGCTCGTTATTTCGCGCGACGATCAGCGCGCGTTCGCCGTTCGGCATGTTCACGAAGCGGACGCCTCGGCCCTCTCCACGAACGATCAGACCCGTCGCCTCCATGGAGCCGGCCGTGAACGTGCCCGACCCGTCCCCCTTCAACAGCACTCCGTAGTCGGCGTCATATCGGCCCTGCTTGGTATCCGCTCCGAAAAAATTGCCTACCGTCAGCACGTCGACGTTGCCGTCCCCGTCGAAATCGGCGGCGAGCATGGCCATCACGGGCGCGAGCTGCGCTTCCACGGGAAGGTCGTGCCGCCGGAAGCCGTCCGCACCTCGGTTCTCGAAATAGCTGGACCGGAGGGTATAGGCCGACCGGCGAACGGCCGCCTCCAGGTTCTCCGTCTCGAACAGGTCCTCGACCGTTTTTTCTGCATAGGACGCGTAGGTGGGCAGCTTCGCTCGAAGACCCGGCAGCTGAACCAAAAGCTCATCCCGCCGCGCCCACGTGTACAGACCGTCCTCTCGATGTTCGGCCACGATCGGATCCGACGTTCCATTTCCGTCGAAATCATGTACGAAGAGCTCGAGCGGCGCGTCCTCACGAGTCCGGAAGACGGAATTGGCGCCGAGATTCCCGGCCAGGAGGTCGACGTCGCCGTCGCCGTCGATGTCTTCCGCGAGAACGGCGTTCCACCATCCGTCCGTGCGGCTCAGGCCGAAAGCAGCCCGCGCGTCTTCGAGCGTGCCCCCTGTATTGCGGAGGACGGTAATCGGCATCCATTCGCCCACCAGAACGAGATCGCGCCGCTCATCCCCATCCAGATCCGTCCACAGCGCGTCGGTGATCATACCCATCTCCAGCAGCATTGCGGCCTTCTGACGAGTGACGTCCCGGAATCGCGCCGATCCGTCGTTCTCGAAGAGATAGCTGGCGGGCGCCTCGCCGTAAGAACCGGGTTCGGAGCGGCTTCCGACGAACAGGTCGACGTCGCCGTCCCGGTCATAGTCCGCCGCCGCCACGCAGCAGCCGTCGGCGCGGACGTCCGGGAGGACGTCGCGAGCACGTGCGAACCCTCCATCTCCATCATTCAGGTAGAGCCGGTCTTGAAGCAGCTCGTGGCCCGTTTCGAATTGTCCCCCTCCGCTGACGACGTAGAGGTCGAGATCTCCGTCGCCGTCTGCATCAAAAAAGGCCGCATCCACATCTTCATGGTCCCGGTCCTCACTGAACGGCGCCGCCACGGCCGTGAAGGCGGGACGGCCGCGCTGCTGGACGAAAAGCGTTCCGAACTGGCGATGGGCGCCGCCAATGTAGAGATCATCCAGTCCGTCGCCGTTCACGTCGCCCACGGCCAGGGCCGGCCCCTCCGTGGAGAGCTTGTGCGGCAGAAGCGGCTGGCGCTCGAAGTCGTCGTACTCATTCTCCCGATGCACGAAATCGATCGCGACCTCCGCGCTCAGCTCGCGAAAAAGGGCCGTGCCGGCGCCGGCCTCCTCGTGAAGGTACGACCCGGCGGCATCGCTCTGACGGAGGATGAGGGTTTGATTCACGTCCACCTCCTGGCGACGCTCGGTTCGTCCGTCCGGCCAGACGACGAGCAGCGAATCGATGTTCTCCGCCCGGCCCAGCCCGAAGTGAAGGGTGTGCGACACGGAGGATTGGAATCCGCGCGTGGGCATCTGCTCCTGATACAGCAGGTTCCCGCCGGCGTGTACCCGGACCTTGCTCCCGATGCCGGTCGTGTTGCGGCGGTCGCCTTCCAGCCTCACGCGGAGGTAGCCGCCGCCGTCACGCTCGCGGCTGTTGTTGCGGTACACGAAGGCGGGAGCGTTGATATTGTTGACGACGAGATCCAGGTCGCCGTCGTTGTCGAGGTCGGCGTACGCCGCTCCATTTGAGAAGCCCGGCGTGTCGAGTCCCCATGCTTCGGAGCGATCCGAAAACGTCAGATCGCCGTCGTTGCCGAAGGCATAGTTGGGGAGCTCGACGGACGGCATCCTCTTCGTGATTTCGATCTGTTCGTCGACGGCTCCGGCGTTGAGGACCTGCTGAACCTCCGGCCGCGAAATGTGCTGAATGTAGTCGAGGTCATTGGGGCGTCGCAGGATGCCGTTCGTCACGTAGAGGTCTTTCCATCCGTCGTTGTCCAGATCGGCAAACAACCCGGCCCAGCTCCAGTCCGTGGCGTGGATACCCGCAAAACGGCCGATTTCGCTGAACACGGGCAGACCCCGACCGTCGCGGCCCCGGTTCAACTGAAGCGTGTTGCGAGCGAATTGAGGTGCATATCCGAAATCTCGCTTGATCCGCGCAACCTCGACGGCGTCCGGCCCGCCGGACGTCCGGTACGTCGCCACGTCCGCCGGCAGCATGTCGAGCGAGACGATGTCGACCCGGCCGTCGTTGTTGAAGTCGGCTACGTCGTTGCCCATCGACGACTGGCTCGTGTGGCCGATCACGGCTTGAAGACCTTCCGAGAAGGTGCCGTCCCCGTTATTGAGATAGAGATAGTCGTTCTCGTGGAAGTCATTTCCGACATAGACGTCCGGCCATCCATCTCGATCGACGTCACTGACGGCCAGGCCGAGTCCGTAGCCCAGCGCGCTGCTGTAGATGCCGGCATCGCTCGTCACGTTCGTGAACCGGCCGTCGTCATTGCGATAGAGCCTGTCTCCTACGTGCGGGGCGTCGATGATGCGGCGCCAGGCGTGGACGAAGGAATCACGCGTATGCACAGAGTGGTTGAGCAGGTATAGATCCAGATCGCCGTCGCGGTCGAAGTCGAAGAAGGCGGCCTGTGTGGAAAGGCCTTCGAAGGCCAGACCGAACTCCTCAGCTCGCTCCGTAAAGGTGTTGTCCCGGTTGTTGATGTAGAGCAGGTTCCGCCCTTCGAGGGGGCCGTAGCTGACCTGGCACACGTAGATATCGAGCCAGCCGTCGCCGTCGACGTCGGCCATGGTGACGCCGGTCGACCAGGCGCCGTCTCCGATGCCTGCGCGTTCGGTGACGTCCTCGAACTGCAAGCCGCCCTGGTTCAAGTACAGCCGATTGCCCACCTGATTTCCCGTGAAGAAGACGTCATCCAGTCCGTCGTTGTCGACGTCGCCGACGGCTACGCCTCCCCCATCATAAAAATACAGGTAGTCCAGGATGTTGAAGTCGGGACGGTCGTCGACCGCATTCTCGAAGGAGATGCCCGTCTCTCTCGGGCCGAGCAGCGAGAAGAGCGCGTCGTCCTCCTCCGCACGACACGACGAAAGCGTGACGAGAACCAGTATGACCCCGGCGGCCAGAGCCCATCGAGTTAACGGTACGAAGCGGAAGGGCGTCGAACGGGGGCGGCAGGTCATGAGCCGATCAGTCCCCATATTGAAACACCTTCAGGGAGTCGTTATTGCGGCCGACGAGTAGCAGGGTGCGAGCGCCGGCGGGTACGGAGGCGAGACGGCGAACCGGTCCCGTCACCCAGAACCCCGTCAAGGAGGCCGGAAGCGACTGCGTGCCGGCGGGATCGGGAGCCAGCACGACGCCGTAGCTTGCGTCGTAGCGCCCTACTTCGGGCTTGGCCTCGTAGAGGTTGCCGCCCATCAGGATCTCCAGTCGTCCGTCCCCGTCGACGTCGGCGACCTCGATCCCGTACATGGGAGCCAGCTGGGCCTCGGTCGGCAGCGGCTCGACGTGAAAGCGTCCGCTCCCGTCGTTCCACCCCACGACGCTTTCCAGCAGCTCCACCTGGTGGTGAACGGCGTCCTGCAGCTGCGCTTCGGTAAATATGTCGTGGATCGTTGCACCGGCGAACGATTCGTACGTGGGATATCTGTCTTCGAGCGACGGGATCTGGTCGATCAAATCATGCCTCAAGGCCATCGGATAGAGCCGGCCGTTTCGATAGACGGCGAGCACCTGATCGATGGTGCCGTTGT
>CAZXHQ010000173.1:4603-7335 GCA_964640145.1 uncultured Rhodothermales bacterium
ACCAGGTCGAGATCGCTGTCGCCATCCACATCCGCCCATCGCGCGTCGGTTATCATGCCCAGATCGCGCAGATCGGGGGCGGCCGAGTCGGTAATCTCGGTAAAGACGCCGTCGCCGTCATTGCGCAGGAGGTGGCCGTCGGCCGGCATCCCGACCGCGAACGGACGCATGCGAGCCCCTACGAATAGGTCCACATCCCCGTCCTCGTCGAAGTCGGCGGCCGCCACGGTTCCGGTCGGCTCGAACCCGCCTCCCGCCGCGATCAAGATTTGATCGGACCGTTCCAGCCTTCCCGTTCCATCGTTCACATACAGCCGGTCCATCAGGGCGGAGCTGCTGGCCGGAAACTCGCTGCTTCCGCTGGCGACGTAGAGGTCGAGGTCGCCGTCCCCGTCGGCATCGAACCAGGTGCAGTCGGTATCTTCGGAGACTCGATCACGCTCCAGCGCCGGCTGCGGAAGGCCGGCAAAACCGCCCCTCGCGTCCTGTACGAAGACGGCTCCGGGGGCGTCTCTGGCTCCGCCCAGATAGAGGTCCGTCCGCCCGTCACCGTTCACGTCCCCGGTGCAGAGGGCCGGACCTTCCGTCGATCGCATATGGAACAGCAGCGGTGCGCGTCGAAAGTCGTTGAAGTCGTTCTCCCGGTGCTGCCACTCGAGACCCCGCGTCACCGGGTCGACCGCTTTCAGAAAGGGCGGGGCGCCGCGGGAAGGGTCCTGCTCGTCGGTGAAAGACGGACGGGCGGGCGGCGGCCCGTCCGGAGCGTCCCCCTTCCGCCCGTCCAGCGCCGGATGTCGAATCACGATGCGGCGATTCACGTCCACCTCCTCCAGGAGGCTGCCTTGCCCGTCCGGCCAGCGCACGACCAGCGAGTCGAGCCGCTCTTCCTCGAGATCCGGTCCCAATCCGAAATGCAGCGTATGATCGACGGTCGACTGAAAACCGCGAACGGGGTGCTGTTCCACGTACCACTGCCGCCCCGCCGACCAGGCGGTCGCCTGCGCGCCGACGGCGTACGTATTCGGCGGCCGCCCTTCCAGGTCCACCTGCAGCCACGCCCGATCGGGTTGGAGCTCGGCAGCCCGGTTGCGAAAGACGAACGCCCCCATATTGACGTTGTTGACGACGAGATCGAGATCTCCGTCGTTGTCCAGATCTCCGTAGGCCGATCCGTTCGAGAAGCCCGGCGCCGCCAGTCCCCACGCCTCGGTCACGTCCTCGAACCGAAGATCCCGGCTTCCCGCGAACATGTGGTTGGAGATCGGATTCGAGGGAATCATCTCGATCAGTCGCTCGAAGTCGACGTAATTATCCCGGATCAGCTCATTCATCGTTCGCTCGTCTCTGATCTCGACCAGGTAATCGGCATTCGTCAGATCCTGGTAGATTCCGTTCGCCACGAACAGGTCCCGGACGCCGTCCAGGTCGAAGTCGGCGATGAGAGCGCCCCAGCTCCAGTCGGTGGCCTCTACGCCCGCCATGCGTCCGATCTCGCTGAACTGGACGGGCGCCGGGGCTGCGGGCACGGACGATGCCCCTCCGCCCCGGTTCAGATGGAGCGTGTTGCGCGTAAACTGGTGGAAGTAATCGTCCCGGATGTAATTCCGATAGCGCTCCCAGGTATCGAAGGAGGTCACGGTCTTGAGCCTGTGCTCGTCCTTCGGCAGCATGTCGGTGACGAAGATCTCCGGGTAGCCGTCGCCGTTCAGATCGGCCATGTCCGCTCCCATCGCCGCTGCGCTCACGCTCCGGATGCTGGCCTCCAGCACCTCGCTGAAGGTCCCATCCTGGTTGTTGAGGTACAGATAATCGCGTTCGAAGAAGTCGTTCGACACGTACAGGTCGGGCCAGCCGTCGCGATTCACGTCCCCTACGGAGACGCCCAGACCGAACCCGATCTCGCTGCCGTAAATCCGAGCCTCTTCACTGACGTCGATGAAGTACGGCTCGGTCCCGCCGCCGGATGCGTCGCCGCTCGACGCCGGCAGGAAAGTATTCCGGTAAAGCCTGTCGCCGCCGGGCCCGTGTCGAATGTGACGGGTATTCTCACGGAGGTCGAAGCTTCCAATATTTCTGTAGGAATTGTTCACCAGATATAAGTCCAGATCCCCATCTCCATCATAATCAAAAAACGATCCATGGATGGATAGGCCCCCATCGGCGATACCGTACTCCTCCGCCGTCTCCGTGAAGGTGGAGTCGCCGTTGTTTATGTACAGCTCGTTCCGCTTGTCGTCACCTTCCACGATCCCGGAATTGCAGACATAGATGTCGAGCCATCCGTCGCCGTCGACGTCGACCATGCTGACGCCTGTGGACCAGGCGCGCCGGCCGGCTATCCCGGCGATCGACGTGACGTCCGTGAATGAAAAGTCGCCGTTGTTCAGATATAGCCTATTCGGTACCTGGTTGCCGACGAAGAAGACGTCGAGCAGGCCGTCGTTGTTTACGTCGCCCAGGGCGACGCCCCCGCCGTTGTAAAAATTTCTATATCTATAAATGTTGAATTCGTAGTCGTATTCCAGATGATTGACGAAATCGATACGGGTCTCCGTCGCCGGCATCAGCTCGAAGAGCCGATCCGCGCGGTCTTCCTGTTCGGCGCCGCATCCCGGGAGCAGGAGAGCCGCCCCAACCGCCAGAGAAAGCGCGGCCCAGGCATTCGAGACTCCGTACCGGTACGCTGTGATTCGGCTACCCTGCATCGCCGCCCTCTCGCTCTGCGAGCTTCC
>CAZXHQ010000174.1:0-2017 GCA_964640145.1 uncultured Rhodothermales bacterium
GGAAGGAGCCGCCCTCCAGCGTTTCCAGCTCGAAATCGGGCGCTTCCTCACCCGCGCCGAGGATGCTTCGCCCGGACGGAGCCCGCGGCCTCTCCACGCGCCGGCCTGTGTCAGCCGTGCCGCCGTACAACCGTGGATCCGGCGCGGCGGCCGCCGGTTCGTCGGCGCTGGGCGGGCCGACTTCGCCGATGTCGGGTCGAAGGATGTACCAGGCGATCCCGCCCGCAACCACTATGGCCAGCATACCGAGGAAAAGAGCTCGCGTGCTCATGGTCCGCTAGATGATGCAGTACGTTCGAGGGTGGACTCGGGGGCGTTTGATGCCATGGAGCTCCATGCAAGCACCCCCTCGCCATTGAGAGCATCGTCATGTATACTCTCACAATGACGCAAAGATGTTCGCACAGGACGATCACCTGCCGAGAGGATGTACAAGCATGTCGCTGCACGAACTAGCCGGTAAGCCGGCACCTCCCGAGCTTCTCGTAAACGTACCGCGTCTCGTATCCGCCTACTTCTCCGTCAAGCCGGATCCCGGGGAGACCGGCCAGCGCGTGTCGTTCGGCACGTCGGGCCACCGCGGCACGTCCACGAACGGGTCCTTCAATGACGACCACATCGCCGCAATGTGCCAGGCGGTCGCCGAGATTCGTGCGGCCGACGGCATCGACGGCCCGCTCTTGATCGGCATCGACACCCACGCGCTGTCGGAAGCGGCCTTCACCACCGCCCTCGAGGTCCTCGCCGCCAACGGGGTCGAGCTGCAGGTCCAGGAGGGCGGAGGATACACGCCCACGCCAGTCATCTCTCGTGCCATCCTGACGCACAATGCGGGTCGTGATACGGGACTGGCGGACGGGATCGTCGTGACGCCCTCTCATAATCCGCCCGAGGACGGCGGCTTCAAGTACAACCCGCCGACCGGCGGACCCGCCGGCACCGAAACGACCCGGCGTATCCAGGACCGTGCGAACGAGATTCTCGAACGAGGCCTGCAGGACGTCGAGCGCGTTACCATCGGTCGGGCACGAGCGGCAGATACTACGTACGAGGTGGATTTCATCCAGCCGTACGTGGACGATCTGGCGAGCGTGATCGACATGGAGGCAATCGCGGCTTCGGGACTCAGGATCGGCGCAGATCCCATGGGAGGTGCCGGCGTGGCGTACTGGACGCCTATCGCCGACCGGTACGGCCTTGACATCGAGGTCGTCAATACGGCCGTCGATCCTACGTTCTCGTTCATGACCGTCGACAAGGATGGGAAGATTCGGATGGACTGCTCCTCGCCGCACGCGATGGCCGGTCTGATCGAATTGAAGGACCGGTTCGACGTCGCTTTCGGGAATGACTCCGACTTCGACCGGCACGGCATCGTCACGGCGACGGGCGGCCTGATGAATCCCAACCACTACCTTTCCGTCGCCGTGTGGTACCTCTTTCAGCACCGCCCGGGGTGGCCGGCGGAGGCGGCCGTCGGGAAAACGCTCGTATCCAGCTCCATGATCGACCGTATCGCACGCCACCTGGGCAGACGCCTGGCCGAGGTGCCGGTCGGGTTTAAATGGTTCGTGGATGGGCTTCTGGACGGATCGTACGGCTTCGGTGGCGAAGAGAGCGCCGGCGCTTCTTTCCTGCGAAGAGACGGCAGGGTGTGGACGACCGACAAGGACGGGATCATCCTGGACCTGCTCGCCGCCGAGATCACGGCCGTGACGGGTAAGAATCCATCCGAACAATATGCGGCGCTGGAGGACCGATTCGGACGTCCCGTCTACGAGCGGATCGACGCCCCGGCGACGCGGGATCAGAAGGCGGCGCTGAAGAGCCTCTCGCCGGATCAGGTGGGTGCGCGGGAGCTGGCAGGGGAGCCTATCGCGGCGAAGCTTACCACCGCGCCCGGCAACGACGCTCCGATCGGCGGGTTGAAGGTCGTAACCGAGAACGGCTGGTTCGCGGCGCGGCCCTCCGGTACGGAGGACATCTACAAGATCTATACGGAGAGCTTCCTCGGTGA
>CAZXHQ010000174.1:2117-7266 GCA_964640145.1 uncultured Rhodothermales bacterium
CGGCCGTTTCAAGCGGCAGGCTACGAACGTGTTACGCCGGCAAACTCGAGGCGCTTGCGCCGGTAGTGCGAATGAATGAGATGCAGAACCAACGATGATGGTGCAGTCATGCAACGGACCCTGACTTCGTGGCTCATACTTCCGCTGATCGTGGCGATGGCCGCCGCATGTGGGGGCGGCGGATTACTCGGTGACGTAAACCTCATCTCCATCGAGGAGGAGTGGGAGATGGGCCGGCAGCTCGAGGCCGAGATTGCGCGAGAAATGGATCTGGTCGATGATCAAACGGCGCTGAGCTACATTAACAGCCTCGGGCAAGAGCTGATCGCCCAGACCCCGATGAGCGAGCTCCCATGGAAGTTTCACATCGTCAGCGACCCGTCGATCAACGCGTTCAACATCCCGGGCGGGCACGTATACGTATTCACCGGCCTGATCGACGAGGCGGAAAACGCATCGGAGCTCGTCGGAGTGATGGCTCACGAAGTCGCGCACGGCGTGGAGCGGCACGGCACCGAGCGGCTCACGAAACAGTACGGTCTCAGCGTGATTGCCGGTCTGGTGCTCGGACAGAACCCCGGTTTGATCGAGCAGATCGTGGCGCAGGTCGTCGGTACGGGAGCGATCGCCAAATTCTCTCGCGACGACGAGCGAGAAGCGGATCAGCTCGGCGTGCGGTACATGTACGGTGCGAACTACCATCCGAGAGGAATGGCCACCATGTTTCAGACGCTGCTGGAGCAGCGAGAGCGAAGGCCCAGCTCCGTCGAACAGTTCTTCTCGACCCACCCCCTCAGCGAGGAACGCATAGACAACATCCAGCAGCAGATCAGCGAGCTTCCGCCGTCGGATCGGCTCGCCACGAACGACAGCGGGTTCAGGACGCTGCAGCAGCGCGTGGGCAGCTGACGTGGATTTCGTGCTGCGGAACTCCGACGCCCCGGAATGCTACGATCTCGAGCGCCGCCGCCAGGGGGGAAGAAGCGGGCACGTCGAGGAGGCCGCGTCGAGCCGGGGAGGACCACCGTCCACGAGAAAGACTGAGCATGTCGAATCGAAGCATCGGACTGTCACCCGAGCTGCACACCTATCTCCTCGCCCACGGCGTCCGCGAGCCCGACGTGCTGCGGCGCCTCCGAGAGGAGACCTCGACGATGGAGCAGGCGTCCATGCAGATAGCGCCGGAGCAGGGGGCCTTCATGGCGATGCTCGTACGGATGCTGGGTGCGAAGCGCGTCCTGGAGATCGGGGTCTTCACAGGCTACAGCTCCACGTCGGTGGCGCTGGCCCTCCCCGATAGCGGCCGGATCACGGCCTGCGACGTGAGCGAGGCGTACGCCGCCGTCGCACGCCGCTACTGGCGGGAGGCGGGCGTGGAGGAGAAGATCGATCTGCACATCGCGCCGGCGGCCGACACGCTGAAGAAATTGCTGGAGGAGGGTGCTGCCGAGACGTACGACTTCGCCTTCATCGACGCCGACAAGCCGTCCTACGAGGCGTATTACGAGCTGGCGCTGCCTCTCCTGCGGCGGGGCGGGGTCGTCGCGCTCGACAACGTGCTCCGCAACGGCCGCGTGCTGAACCCGGCCCGGGATGATGAGGGCACGAACGCCATCGTCGCGCTCAACGACAAGATCTACGCGGACGAGCGGGTCGACGTGGCCATGGTGCCGATTGCGGACGGCGTCACGCTGGCGCGCAAGCGATAGGCATGCCTACGAGGCACTCGTCAGTACTCGCGCCGGTGGAGCCATCTTCCGGCCGGCGGGGCCACGCCGTTGACGACCGGGGCCGTCCGGTCCAGCTGGTGGAGGACGGCCGCCACGGCGGCCGCCTCCGCAAGCCCATCCTGCTCCGAGACGGGTAGTCCGTCGCCGAAATGGCGCTCGACGAAGCGGGTCGTGAAGTGTCCGGATGTGAAGGCTCCGTGCTGCATGACGAACCGGCAGAACGGAATCGTCGTGCGCACGCCCGCGATCTCGTATTCGTCGAGCGCGCGGATCATTCTGCGGATGGCCTCTTCCCGCGTGCGGCCCCAGGAGGTCACTTTCGAGATCATCGGGTCGTAGTGGATCTCGACGCGGCCGCCTTCCTCCACGCCCGCGTCGACGCGAATGCCGAGTCCGGAGGGTGCTGCGTGACGCACGAGGTCGCCGGGGTCGGGTAGAAAATGTTGGTCCGGATTCTCCGCGTAGACGCGGCACTCGATGGCATGTCCGTCGATGTGCAGATCCGACTGGACGTACGCGAGGGGATCTCCTTCGGCGATGCGGATCTGCTCGGCCACGAGGTCGAGGCCGGTGATCCACTCCGTTACGGGGTGCTCGACCTGCAGCCGCGTGTTCATCTCCATAAAATAGAAGTTCAGGTCGGCGTCCATCAAAAACTCGACAGTTCCCGCGCTCACGTAGCCGCATGCGCGCGCCGCTACGACGGCGGCCTGTCCCATCCGAGCGCGCATCTCCGGCGTGAGGACGCAGGAAGGCGCCTCCTCGATGACCTTTTGATGCCGCCGCTGGATGGAGCACTCGCGTTCGAAGAGGTGAAGCACGTTGCCGTGCGCGTCGGCGAGAATCTGAAACTCGATGTGACGCGGCTCGTCGATGAACTTCTCGATGAAGACGCGTCCGTCTCCGAAGGCGGAGGCGGCTTCGCTGCGGGCCATGTCGTAGGCCCGATGGAAGCCGGCCGGCTCGCGGACGATTCGCATCCCTTTCCCGCCACCCCCGGCGGCCGCCTTGATCAAGACGGGATATCCGATCTCGGCCGCGGCGGAGGCCGCCTCGTCCGCCCCGTCGACGGCGTCCGGCGTACCGGGCGCCATGGGAACGCCCGCCTCCATCATGAGCGACCGGGCCCGCGTCTTGTCGCCCATGCTCCGGATGGCCTCCGGAGGAGGTCCGATGAACGTGATCGCTGCCTCCGCGCACGCTTCGGCAAAGGCGGCGTTTTCCGAGAGAAACCCGTAGCCGGGGTGTACGGCGTCGGCTCCCGTGCGGCGCGCCGCTTCGATGATCTTTGCCGAATCGAGGTACGATGCGGCCGCGGGCGCCGCACCCAGCCTGCAGGCCTCGTCGGCCATGCGGACGTGCAGCGCCCCTCGATCCGCATCGCTGAACACCGCCACGGTCGCGATGCCGAGCTCCCGGCACGTTCGCACCACGCGGACGGCGATCTCCCCGCGGTTGGCGACGAGAATCTTACGGATCGGCTTCCTTGTCATATTTGCAGACATCTTAGCAGATATCGAATCATGGCACGATCTCTGTACAATGTAGTTATAGAAGAGGTCGGTGGCATCGCGGTGCGCCGGTCGCAGCCGCCTGGCGAACGGTGGACCGCCCACCTAGGCTGGAGATCTCAGAAGGACGCAGAAAATAGAATATGCCGGACGTCAAGGATTACTACAAGGTACTTGGGCTCAGCGAAGATGCGAGCGATGCGGAGATTAAGAAGGCGTATCGCAGGCTGGCCCGCGAGCACCATCCGGACAGGAATCCGGATCGGCCGAATGCAGCGGAGAAGTTCAAGGAGATCCAGGAGGCCTACTCCGTTCTTTCCGATCCGCAGGAACGCAAACAATACGACGCCCGCCGCAAGAGTCCGTTCGGCGGCTTCGGCGACGGATTCGGGCAGGGCGGGACCTATCAGCGCTGGGGCGACGGCCCGCACGTGCGCTTCGAAACGGGAGGTTCCCCATTCGAGGAGACGGGCGGTTTCAGCGACATTTTCTCGAGATTTTTCGGCGGAGGTTCCCCGCCCGATGCCTTTACCGAACAACGCAGCCGGAGGCGCCGGGGGCCTGATCTGGAGACGACCCTCAATCTGACGTTCAAGCAGGCGCTCGAAGGCGGAAAGACGGAGGTGCGGCTGCCCGACGGCGAGACCGTTCGCATCGACATCCCGAAGGGTGTGGAATCCGGCTTCAAGATTCGGCTCCGCGGGCGCGGAGGACAGGAACCGGGCGCCCAGCGGGGCGATCTGTACGTCACCTTCCAGGTGGCGCCCCACCCGAGATTCCGGCGGGAAGGAAAGGATCTGCTCACCCCCGTCGAAATCAATCCGTTCGAGGCCATCTTCGGTACGAAGCGAAGCGTGCGTACGCCCTACGGCAAGCAAATCAAGGTGCCCATTCCCAAAGGGACTCAGCCGGGCGAGCGGCTCCGTCTGCGCGGCCTCGGCGTCGCCACCGAGGACGGTACGGGCGATCTCTACGTCGAAGTGGTCGTCAAGATTCCGTCGGATTTAAGCGCCGAGCAGGCAGACCTCCTGAAGAAGGCGGCCGAGGAGACCGGGCTGCTGTAAGGACCTACTCTTCGCGAAGCACCAGGCGTATCATCTCCTCGGCGGCGGCGACGTCCGGGTTGTTCTTGAGCACCTTGCGCAGGTTCTTCTCGGCCGTCGCTCGCGCGAAGCCCAGGGATTCCAGGGCCGCCAGCGCATCGGCGCGGGCGGCGCTGCGCGGCTCCGCCACGGCCGTTCCGTCATCCATCGGCTCCATGTCGGCAAAGCGGTCGCGCAGCTCCACGATCAACCGCTGAGCGGTCTTTCGGCCGACGCCGGGTATGCTCGTCAGCACCGCCGTCTCGCCGTGGATCACGTGTGTTCGGAGGTCCTCGGGCTTCATGGCCGAGAGGGCTGCAAGCGCCAGCTTCGGTCCAATGCCCGAGACGCCCAGCATGACCTCGAAGACCCGCTTCTCAGGCCGCGAGAGGAAGCCGTAGAGCAGGCTGGCGTCCTCCCGCACGTGAAAATACGTGAAGAGCTTCACCGGCTTGTTCGTTTCCGGAAGCTTTTCGAACGTCGACGTCGTGATGTGGAGTCGGTAACCGATCCCCTGAACGTCGACGATGACCTCCGTGGGGCGCTTCTCGACGAGCGTCCCGGCGATGTAGGCGTACATTTTCTCGGTTAACGGTTAACGGTTAACGGTTAACGGTTGAAGGTTGAAGGTTGAAGGTTGAAGGTTTCTCGTTCCTGATCGGTATGCCCAATTCGAGAGAACCGTCAACCTTCAACTTTCAACCTTCAACCTTCAACCTTGGGTCTACTGAAAAAGGTCTGCTGGAAGCTCTATTTAAGGGGGCAAAATCGGGGCGTTTGGCCGGCAAAATCGGTATATTTTAGGAACCATCGCGCACCTCTCCTC
>CAZXHQ010000175.1:0-3747 GCA_964640145.1 uncultured Rhodothermales bacterium
CTTCGCTTCTGATAGGTGAATGAGGGGGGCGGCCGTGTTACACGGTCGGCGTCGCGAAGAGGAAGCGGCCCGCTTCACGCGGACCCGGCGCCTCCGCACCTTGCTGAGGGCGCCGTCGGCGGCACTGGTAGGAAGCCAGGGCGCGCTAAAGAGCCTCGATTTAGCTGCGTGAATCGAAGCACTTAAAGTGCTTCGATTTCCTGCTCGAGCAGCTGTTTGCGATGCAGGTCGGCGTAGAGCCCGTCGTGGCGCAGCAGCTCGTGGTGCGATCCGCGCTCGACGACCTCGCCCTCGTCCAGCACGAGGATCAGATCCGCATCCATCACCGACGAGATGCGGTGGCTCACAATCACGACCGTCCGCTTGCCGTAGTGCCGGCGGAGGTATCCCAGAATCTCGCTCTCCGTGCTCGTATCGACGGCCGAGAGGGCGTCGTCCAGAATCAGAATGCTGGGCATGCGGATGAGCGCCCGAGCGATGGAAGACCGCTGCTTCTGTCCACCCGAAAGCGTGATGCCCCGCTCGCCGACGAACGTCTCGAAGCCTTCGGGGAAGTCCTGCAGGTTGTCGAGCAGGGCGGCCTCGCGGGCGGCCCGCTCGATGGCGATTCGCTCGGCATCGAGCTCGCCGAAGGCGATGTTGTTGGCGACCGTATCGCTGAAGAGGAAGACCTCCTGGGGAACGTACCCGATGGAGGCGCGCAGCACGCCGAGCGGAATTTCCTGAATCCGCCGGCCGTCGATGCGGACCGTCCCCCGCGTGGCCTCCAGCAAACGCGGGATCAGCTCCACGAGCGTGGTCTTGCCGGCGCCCGTACGTCCTACGATCGCGAGGGTCGTACCCGCCCCAACGTGGAACGAGACGTCCTTCAGGACCCAGGGGCCCTCCTTCTTGTACGCATAGGAGACGTTCTCGAACGTCACCGCGCCGCGAATCTCGCGCACGCTCCCGTCGATCTCCTCCGTGTCGGCGATATCGGGCTTCGTATCGAAGATGTGATTGAGGCGGATCATCGAAGCCGACGCGCGCTGGATCATGGTGATGACGAAGCCCATCGAGGCGACCGGCCAGGTCATGTAGGCCACGTAGATCATGTACTCGGCGATGTTTCCGATCGTAATGGTCCCCTCGGCGACGAGCTGTCCGCCCAGCCAGACCACGATGATCTCCGCCATTCCGATCAGCAGCAGGAAGACGGGCCGGAAGGCGGAGTCGACGAGGGCCAGATCCAGGGTGCGCTGCCGGTAGCTGGCGCTCTCGCGGTCGAAGGCTTCCGCCTCGGCGTCTTCCCGCGTGTACGCCTTCAGCACCCGGATGCCGTTCAGCGCCTCCTGCACGCGGCTCGTCAGCGTCGAGTATTGTGCCTGGATGGCGTCACTGCGGCTGTGCTGCATGCGGGCCATGAAGAAGACGGCCACGGCCAAAAACGGCATGGGGATGAGGGCGTAGAGCGTCAGCCTGGGCGAAATGATGAACATGACCGTCATCGCCGTGGCGATGATCACGACGGCGCGCGTGATGTACATGATGGCCGGACCGATGTAGCGGCGTACGGCCTCGATGTCGCTCGTGGCTCGGGCCATCACGTCACCGGTGGAGAACCGCCGGTAAAACGACTGGGACAGCCGCTGAAGCTTGTCGTAGAGGGCATTGCGCAGGTCGAACTCGATGTGCCGCGAGGCCACGACCACCGTCTGCCGCATCAGAAACGAGAAGACGCCGCTGAGCAGGCTGAGCCCGATTATGATCACGCCGAATAGGAGGAGTCCGACGAAGAAGCTCGCGTAGAAATACCCCTGCAGCTCGGTGCCTTCGTACAGGTGGTAGATGGTGACGAGCCGCGGAATGCTGTCGACGGCCATCCGTACGACAACCGGTACGGTGATGGAGAACCCCGCCGAAACCATCGCGCACAACAGCCCCGGGATAAAGAGGTGCTTGTACTTCCAGTAGTACGTGTTGAGGCGTGATAGAGGACCCATCTACGACGGGGGGCGCGGGCACGAGCCCGCAGGCGGTGAAGAAAATGACGATGCTCGTTGGCCCGGCACGCGCGCGGCGAGGTCGTACGGTGATCGGGCGCGGCGTCGGGTCTGCGCGTGATCCGGGACGCGCGCGGCGCGGTCCGTTCGGTTCTACCCGGAACGGCATCGTTCGATCCGGTCCGACCTCTCGGGGCGGGGGCCGGCAGGTCTCGCCGGCCCTGCGCCGCGCCCGGCCATGCAGCACTGGAACCTCTACCGTACCTTCCGTAACGCTACGGGAAGAGTCGTCCGGCTTCGTACGTCGTAAAGACGGTAGTGTACTATCAGGATCGATGCACGTGCTCGGCCTGTACCCCGTGACGGACGTCCGCGCCTGCCATCGAACGCCTGCCATCGAACGCCTGCCATCGAAAACGTCGATGTGCCCTCCCTCCCGCCAGGCGCAGCGACGAGTCGTAGCAGCGCCACGGCTAGGAGCCGGAACGACGCGGAGGGCGATGCGGCGGCACGGATACCTGTTTGAGAATTGACGTACGTAGATCCCCTTGGCAAGGCGGTTGGCGGTTGGCCGTTAATCGGCCAGCGGTTGGCAAGTAAGCGGCCAGGGGTTGGCAGTTTTTTCGCAGCACCGGCCTCGCTAACGCGGGTCACCGCCACCAGCCGTCGTATGGATGTACTTCGATTAAAGGTTGGCATATCGATCGTGAACGAGAAACCTTCAACCTTCAACCTTCAACCTTCAACCTCCAACCTTCAACCTTAGACCTCGAGATTCGATGATGTATCGTACGCTCATCTCTACGTCCGACCTCGCCGGCCATCTGGAAGATGCCGGTTGGGTGATCGTCGACTGCCGGTTCTCGCTGGGCGACGCCGAGCGCGGGCGGAAAGACTACGCGCGAGGACACGTCCCGCGAGCGGTCTACGCCCACCTCGACGACGATCTCTCCGGTCCCGTCGTGCCCGGCCAGACGGGCCGGCATCCGCTGCCTTCCCCGGAGCGCGCCGCAGAGACCTTCGGCCGCCTGGGGATTTCCGACGACGTACAGGTCGTGGCGTACGACGACGCCGGAGGCGCCATTGCGGCCAGGCTGTGGTGGATGCTGCACTACTTCGGCCACGAGGCAGCGGCGGTCCTCGAGGGGGGCTGGATCGCGTGGAAGCAGGAGAGGCGCGCCGCGGCATCGGGCGTGGAGACGAATTCGCAGCGCACCTTCACGCCGCGCGTCCAGGAGGCCTGGACGGTCGACGCCGAAGGGCTGGATGCGGTTCGTGAGGATCGGTCCTGGAAAGTGCTGGATGCGCGCGACAGCACGCGATACTTCGGCGAGGTCGAGCCCATCGACCCGGTGGCGGGGCACATCCCGGGGGCCCTGTCGGCGCCGTACATGGAGAACCTCGATGAATTCGGGCGATTCCGGACGGTCGAAGCGCTTCGCGGCCGCTTCGAGGGGCTGGTCGGCGCGACGCCACCCGACCGGGTCGTCTCCTATTGCGGATCCGGCGTCACGGCCTGCCACAACCTTCTCGCCATGGAGCACGCCGGCCTCTCGGGCGGCCGGCTCTACCCCGGTTCGTGGAGCGAGTGGATCACCGATCCCGACCGTGAGACCGGATGAACGGCCCCGACCGACGTGCATTTCTCGGTCTAAATGCCGACCTTCCCATGGCGCCGGCTCCACGACCCAACACATCGGGGCACGTCTCGTACCAAGCCGGAGAGCCGCTTCGGGATCCGCGCGCCTCCGCGTCCCCGCCTCCT
>CAZXHQ010000175.1:3847-7253 GCA_964640145.1 uncultured Rhodothermales bacterium
GAGCGCAGGACCTGCTCGATCAGTTCGAGGATCGCGTCACCGAATTCACCCTCGATAACGGCCTCCACTTCATCGTCGTCGAGCGGCACGAGGCGCCCGTCGCCACGTTCTACACGTACGCGGATGTGGGGTCCGTCGACGAGGTCAAGGGCATCACCGGTCTGGCCCACATGTTCGAACACATGGCCTTCAAGGGAACCTCGACGATCGGAACGACGGACTTCGAAGCCGAACAGGCTGCCATGCGGGAGGTCGACGCCGTCTATGCGCGCTTGAAGGCGGAGCGGCACAAAGGTCGGCATGCCGACTCGCTGCGGTTGGCCGAGCTGGAGACCGAGTTTGAGGCGGCGCAAGAGGAGGCGCAGCAGTATGCGACGGCCGAGTTCGAGGAGGCGCTCGAACGGCACGGCGGGACGGGCCTGAACGCGTCCACCGCTAACGATCGAACCGACTACTTCGTCAACCTCCCGGTCAACCAGACCGAGCTGTGGTTCGCGCTCGAGTCGGACCGCTTCAGGGACCCGGTCATGCGCGAGTTCTACGTCGAGCGCGACGTCGTCGCCGAGGAGCGCCGCCTCCGCACCGAGAGCAATCCGTTCGGCCGCCTGCTCGAGGAATTCTGGGCGGCGTCCTACAAGGCCCATCCCTACGGAGAGCCGGGCATCGGTCACATGTCCGACCTGCAATCCTTCACGCGGGCCGAGGCCGAGGACTTCTTCAAACGGTATTACAACCCGGCCAATCTGACCATCGCCATCGTCGGAGACGTCGATCCGGACGACGTCCGCCGTCTGGCAGACGTTTATTTCGGGCGGCTGGAAAGAGGCGCCAAGCCCGAGCCGGTGGAGACGACGGAGCCCGAGCAGCGCGGCGAGCGGCGCGTGGTCATCGAAGAGCCGTCGCAGCCGATCGTCATTTCGGGGTGGCACAAGGGCAGCGTCAACCACCCGGACCACGCCGTCTTCGACGTGCTGGCGGACGTGCTGAGCGGCGGGCGGACGAGTCGTCTCTACCGCGAAACGGTCGAGGACCCGCAGATCGCCCTCCAGGCCCAGGCCCTGAACGGCTTCCCGGGCATGAACAAGTATCCGCATCAGTTCCTGATCTACGCGGTTATCAATCAGGGCCACACGCCGGAGGAGTTCGAAGAGGCCGCCTATGAGATTTTGGAGAACATCCAGGAGGACGGCATCACAGCCGACGAGCTGGAACGCGCCAAGATGCGCTCGCGAGCTACGCTCGTGCGGCGGCTTCAGTCGAACAGCGGCCTGGCCGGCCTCTTCACCTATCATGAGGTCGTGACCGGTGACTGGCGCGACATCTTTACGTACCTCGATCGAATCGACGCGGTGACGTCGGAGGACCTCCGTCGCGTGGCGCGCGAGACCTTCACGAAGAGCAACCGCACCGTCGCGATGATTCGCACGAGCCCTTCACCGGCCGTCTCGGACGCCGCCTCCAACGGGGCCGATAGCGGCAGCTGACCCACCAAGCCCATCCGGAACGATGATGTCTTCCACCTATCGCTTTCTCATCGCGTGCCTTCTGTCGGCCGTCGTCTCGATGCCCGCACAAGCGCAGAAGCACTATTCCGACGTCGAGGCCCCGCCGCTCCCCGAGTTCGATACCCCGGAAGCGGAGCGTGTGGAGCTGCCGAACGGCATGATCGTCTTTCTGATCGAGGACCATGAGCTGCCGCTGGTCGAGATGTCGGCCCGCGTCGGCGTGGGATCCGTCTACGAACCGGCCGACGAGGTCGGACTCGCCGCCGTCACGGGTACGGTCATGCGCACCGGCGGTACGACGACGGTCGGACCCGACGAGCTGAACGAGCGCCTGGAGAATATCGGTGCGCAGGTCGAAACGCATATCGGCGACGTCTCCGGCGGCGCATTCGCCTCCTCCCTCACGGAAACGGTCGACGAAGTGCTTCCGCTGTTCGTAGACGTGCTCCTCCATCCCGCTTTTCCGGAAGACAAGATCGAGCTGGCCAAGACGCAGCAGAAATCCGTCATCGCTCGGCGCAACGACGACCCGCAGACGATCGCGTATCGGGAATTCGACAAGCTGCTCTACGGTGCCGACTCGCCGTATGCCCGTCATCCGGAATACGCAACCATCGACGCCATCGAGCGCGCCGACCTGGTCGCCTTCCACGAGCAGTATTTCCACCCGAACAACACGATCCTCGGGGTGTGGGGAGATTTCGACACCGAGGAGATGGTCTCCAGGCTCGAAGCGGCGTTTGCCGCGTGGGAGCCGGAAGCGGGCTTCGAACGCCCGCGGCAGCCGTCCGTCGACACCGAATCGGAGTTCGGAGTTTACTACGCACCGAAGATGGACGTCACGCAGAGCACCGTATTGATGGGTCATCCGGGGGAGATCACCATGGACGACCCGGATTATTTTGCCGTCACGGTCATGAACCAGGTCCTCAGCGGATTCACGGGACGTCTTTACCAGAACGTCCGCGACGAACAGGGGCTTGCCTACGCGGTCTTCGGGGGCTATTCCGCGAATTACGAGCGGCCGGGCGAGTTCTACGCCGGCATCATGACGCGGTCGGAGACGACCGTCGAGGGCGCGCAGGCCGTCCGGGACGAGATCGAAAAGCTGCGGGCCGCCCCGCCCACGGAGCGAGAGGTGGAGCTGGCGATGGACAATTACCTGAACTCGTTCGTCTTCAACTTCGATACGCGCCGCGAGATCGTGGACAGGATGATGACGTACGAATACTACGATTATCCGCTCGATTTCCTGAACCGGGTGCACGAGGGCGTCCAGGGGGTGGGTACGGATGGGGTGTATCAGGTGGCACGGCGCTATCTGCGTCCCGACGACATGAAGATTCTGGCCGTCGGCAATCACAGGGACTTCGACCGGCCGCTCTCGACGCTCGGAGAGGTCGACACGCTCGACATCACCATCCCTACCGGCCGTGAGCCGGCGCCGGAAGCCTCGGAAGAAAGCGCGTCGAGGGGTCGCGACCTGCTTTCCCGGGCCGTCGAGGCGCTCGGAGGACTGGCAGCCTTTCAGGCGATCGAAACGATGCGGCAGTCTTCCACCACCAGCGTGACGATGCCCGACGGCCAGCAGATGGCCATCAGCACGACGCAGTATGCCGCCTATCCCGATCGGATGCGGGTCGAGCAATCGCTGCCGATGGGCGAGATCGTCATCGTGGTGAACGGCAGCGACGTTACGCTCAGCACCCCGCAAGGCATCATGCCGGCCTCTTCGGCCGTCCGCGAGCAGGTGATCTCGCAGCGATGGCGCGACCTGATCTACCTCTTCGCTCGGTCCGACCGCGGCGAGCTGGGCGTACAGCACGTCGGGCAGGAAGAGGTAGGCGGACGGAACGTAGAGGTGCTCAGCATCTCGCCGCCCGGCGCCGCCGACACCTTCC
>CAZXHQ010000176.1:0-7244 GCA_964640145.1 uncultured Rhodothermales bacterium
CTGAAGATGCCTGGCTTTTATGCCGCGCGGGGCAGCGCGACGGGCTGGTCGCCGAGAACATCGCCGGCATCGAGCGTTTCGGCGCTGCGGCCTGCATCGTGAAGATAATGATGCACCTCGCTCGAGTGGATAAGTCGATTGCTGAGAAAGCTCGCGGCGATGGCGAACAAGGGGAGGACGATGAAAAGCGCGACGGCAACGGCTTGAAATAGCATCTCGATCATCACACGGTCTTGTTTTGCATTCGACGGACCACCTGTCAAATGCCACTATCGTGCCGAACGAGCGTGAGCTGAGGGAAGGTACCGGCAGCAAATCATCAATCGGGGTCGTAACGCGACCTATGGATGGCGCACGACGACGATCTGCTGGAAGACGTCGGACGCGCGCAGTACCGCAATGTAGACGCCGGCGGGGGTCGACCAGCCGCTATCGGCGAAACCGTCCCACGATGCTGCGGCATCCCCAGCGGAAATCTGCCTGCGTGCTACCTGCCTGCCGAGCGCGTCGTAGATCGTCAGTTCTTGAGGACCGACATTTGCGCTCGTCACAGAAAACGTAACCGACCGGGCGAATGGATTCGGCGCGGCAGTTAGCGTAAGGCCAGGCGGACGGGGGTCGCCGTCAACATCCAGGCTTCTGGGACTCAGCAGCGTGCCCTCAAAAAGATCGAACCGGCCATTCCTGTAATCCTGCCAGACGACATGATTCTCGTAAACATGTGGTGCTTCCTGATGGGCCGGATGAACCAGCAGCGCGTGTTCCTCTTGCGATCCTAGATGGTAGCCGTATAGATCGCCCTGCTCGCGGCTGTTCCTGTAGTCGAGCCAGAGAACCCATTCGCCGTGTACGGTCGGGTAGCCCTGATGCGCAGGGTCCGCGGTGATCTGCAGTTCGTCCCCAGTGGAGAGATCATACAGGTAGATGTCTCCTTCCCCGTTTCGATGATCCTCCCAGACGACGAGGTCCTCCCAGACCGCCGGGTGCGTCCGGTAAAAGGTGCCGGAGGTGAGCCGCCGCTCCTCGTTTACGACAAGGTCGTACGCATAGATGTCCGCCGTCTTCTTGAGGGAGTCTGCGTGACGGTAGTCCTGCCATACGACCCATTTTCCGTGAACGCGCGGTAGATCCTGGTATCCCGGGTCTGTGGTCACGGGCGAGGTCGTGCCGGATGCGAAGTCGTGCATATAGATGTCGGCGTTCTTTCCATCGCTCCCGGCATTTCGGTAGTCCTGCCAGATGAGGAGGCCATCCGACAGGTCAGGATGGTTCTGAAAGTCGGCGTCTGAGGTGACCTGCGACGTGCGGCTCGAGGTGCGGTCGTGCACGTAGACGTCAGGCTGTCCAACCTGCGAATATCCGATCCAGGCTACGTGTTCACCATGGGTACGTACGACCGGCTCGGCATAGAATACGCGCTCCAGCTGGTCTTCGACCCCCGTCTCCACGTCGACAGCCATTATGACGTAGCTCCCGTTTCGGTAGTCGAGAAATGAAACGACACCTTCGCCGTGATCGGGTACGGTATTAAGGCCGACGACGGTCGCAAAAAACGATGGGTCTTCGAGAAGCGACTGGGCGCGCACGTCAACCCGAAACAAAGCGGTGATGACGGCAGCCGAGAGGAGGACGGTCTGGAGAAAAGTGCGCATTACAGATCGGCGCCGCGGGTATGATTGTGAACTTCATCGAAAGAGCCGGTCCACGTAGCCATGGACCGCTTGATGGCCTCAACGACTTTCGGTTCATCGTCGAACGACCAGTTCAGGGCCTGGTACGTGATCGTGGCGTCGGAGTGGTCATGGAAGAAGAGGACCGCCTTGACCTTCGGCAGACGCTGCGGCAGGCGTGTAAGAGCCTGCTCGAACCAGGGCGCGCGCTCTCCACCGGCCATGAGCGTACCCATCTCCGCAATCATGATCGGCTTGTCGTATGCAGCGAGCCCGTCGTATTTGCGCGTAAAGATGTCGTCGAACGTCCACCATTCGGACCAATAGGCGATGTTGCCATAGTTGAGGACGGTTGCTCCGATCCAATCCACGACTTCGTCGCCCGGGTAATAATCGCCGAAGCCTTCATAGGCGATATGCGGAGACCAGATCCACAAGATGTTCGTGGCCCCCTCCGCCCGGGCTGTCTCTACGACGTGGCGGAACGCAGCCACATACTCTTCCGGGCGGTTATTATGAGGGCCCCAGGCATAGCGATACGAATCGTTCATCTCGTGCCCGAACCGGACGAACATTGGACGTCCGAACTCTGCGGCATTTATGAACCACTCCTGCAGGTAGAAATCGTAATCGCCGCGTGCGACCGCCGCCATCCCACCGCGATCGCGTTCGTCCGGATGCGGCAGGTGGCCGTGCCGGAGGCCGTCGAACGTGCTGAGCCACGGTTCCCAGGTCACCATCGGGACGGATCCGATTTCCCAAATGGTCTCCACTAATTTGCGGGGAAACCGCTGGTCGGGCTCATCGCCCCATGCGGTAAAGATGTGCACGAGCGGCATCGGCACCTCCAGCGACTCCTCGAGGCGCAAAAGGCCATCGAAAGAGGCCGGCAGCCTCTTATCGTAGGCTCCGATCAGCATATGTTGGGGATCGGCAAGATGATCTCGTCTGCTTCGCATCTGATCAAACCACCGGAGCTCGGCCGCCCGTCCGGGGCCTCGAAAATGAAAAGCGACCTGGCTCTCCGTACGCGTTACAGCGTTACCCAGGTCTTCGAGTGCCCGCCCAAGCGGTCCCTGCGCGCGTGAGCCCAGAAACGTGAGCGCGAGAATGCTCACCGCCGCCACGCCGAGAAGGCCGAAACTAAAGAGGACGCGGTTGATCTTACTCATTGAGCTATAACTGGTAAGGATTAATCTCATCCCAGGGCTGTCCGCGGGGCACGCGTCGCGAACTCCATGCGGCATAGATGGCGCCGCCTGCCGTAGCGACGGCAATACCCGCGAAGAAAATCATGCCCCACGCCGCCTCGCTCGTCAGCATGAGCTCTATTTCGGGCACGACGGTAAGGCGCCGCGCGGTCACCCACGCGACCGTCAATAGAAAAAGGGCGACCAGCGCGACGTGCGGGGCGGAGAGCCGCCAAAAGTGTCCGGCAGCAGCTTCCTTCGCCGTCGGGATATAGGGTATGCTGGCGCGGACAACGGCCAGCATCGTGCCGGCGAGAAAAATCGGCCAACAGGCAATCTTCAGGACCATACCCCTCCAGTGGAGTCCACGCTCCACCGCGGGATGGCAGAGCCATCGCTGCGCGTAGAGATAGATGCCGACACCGCTGAGCGCAACCGGGCCTGCTTTGGCGATGAACTCAGGAAAGTGCATCGATGTGGGCTGAACGCCCGTCCACAGGTACAGGTATGGAATGATCAGGTATGTCAGCGTGGTCAATCCGAAAAGATAGTACGTGCCGATGGCGGCGTAGGAGAGCCGCTGCCGCCACGTCAGGCCGCGGAACAGGCGCGGCAGCTCCGAAAAGGCCACCTCGTAGACGCCGCGCGACCATTTGAGCTGTTGCTTATAGAAAGAGCCGAGGTCCTCCGGCACCAGGCCTCGACTTACGACCTCCGGCACATAAACGGATTTCCATCCGGCTGCGTGCAGCCGTATCGAGGTGACCAGGTCCTCGGCCAGTCCGATGCCGTGACCACCGATGGATTCGAGCGCCTTTCTACGGAACGTGCAGTTAGCCCCGATCGCCACGCAGCCTCCGTGCCCGAAGAGTCCCATCTGAGTGGGGCCATAGAACTGATAGGTCTGTTCGGCAGCGGCCCGCGCCACGAAGCTGCGGTGCTGGTTGTAGTACGCCTGACTCACCTGAACGAAACCCACCTCAGGATCCTCGAATTGTCCAAGCACGCGGTCTAAAAAGTTAGGGAAGGGCACGTGATCCGGATCCAGCACGAGGATGAGCTCCTCGTCGGTCCGCTCCAGGGCTGCGTTGATTTTCCCGGCTTTGGCGCCGGGCAGGTCGACGAGCTCGAGCCACACCGCACCGTGGCGCTCAGCGAGTTCGCGGAAGCGCGGGTCACGCGTGTCGTCGAGCAGATAGGTCGTATGCGGATAGCGGATGCGTGCGCAGGCAGCAAGCGTCTTCTCGAACATAGCCAGTGGCTCTCCGGGCGAACTGGTCGTGAAGATCGCCACACGGAGTCCGGATGGAGCATCTCGATGCTCCGATCTCCTGATTGCCGCAAAGTTGATCCAGCCTATGCCGATGCGACTTATTCCGTACCAGAACGCCAGGCTAAGGAGCACGTAGAGAGGGAGCACCGCTACGTGCGACTCACGGAACCACCAGTCTGCCAGCGGAATGGTGACGCCAAATGCCGCCGCGACGAATACGAGCAGGATGTAGCGCTCTCGCCTCCTGACAGGCCTGGCACGGCGATGGACCCACAAGGCGTCCGGCGCAATGCGCAGCGTCGATGTAGAGCGGCCGTTCATCGTATACAGGTCAAGGGTTTGTACCGGCGTTAGAGACGGACGTGGAGGGACAGGCTGAGGGTCGACGCTTCGTACCACGTCGTCGCCATATGCGAGCCTTCCAGGTAGATCGTGACCACGGGGCTGACGGCGCCGGAAATGCTGCCTCCAGCGTTCCATGGATGGATCGTGTGATGATAGACCCCGGTCATCGGCGCGCGGCCTGCGAGATAGACGTACGGCGCGTCCTCCGACCCGATAAAGGCGTAAGAACCATTGGCCCGGACGGTGAGGAAGCGTGAAGGCCGCATCGCAATGTTGCCGGTTACGCTGTGCGTATGCTGATTCAGAGGAGTGTAATACGGGTCGTATCGCCCTTCCCACGTGGGCGCCTGTGCGGGTCGTGGAGGAGTGGAAATAACGGGCGTGTACCGGTGCTGGGCGCTACTCTGGTAGCCGTACCCATAACCGGCCTGGAGGCTGAGGATTTCTGCCTGGATCACGGGTGCCATTAACCAGCCGTAGAGCACCGCCTTCGTGTTGTCGTCCGGAAAAGTCTCGCGCGCGACGGCCGCTTCGCCGAGCCACCCCCGCTTATCTACTGAGACGCTCGCCTGTATTCCGACGGTCATCACGCTTTTTGAGATGCTGGCCACGGTGTAGAGATAGGGCGTGCGCTGCCACTGCGCTGCCAGGCGCAAACCATGAGGCAGTCGGAAGCCGGTGTTCAGGCGGGCCGTCCATTCGGTGCTATCCGTCCGGGCAGCGATCCCGGCCGACAGTTCGGTCTCCAGCTTGACAACCGGCCAGAAGCTTCGTGCTTCCGCCGACGCAATCGTGATGTCCTCTACCGCGCTTTTTTCCGAAAAGCGCGCGTAGTTTACCTCGGCCGTCAGTACATGTAGAGGCGTGATGAAGAGACCGGCTTCCGCCCCGGCGCCGCTGCGAGAAAGCAGCTGACTGTCCTCGGCACGCTCCCCGACAAAGCGAACCCAGGGCCTCGCTCCGTCTCTAATAGAAGCAAGCGAGGAGGCCGCCTCAGAGTGGTCGGGATTCGTGCTGAGGGCGCTTTTGAAATAGTGCGCGGCCGCCGTGAGATCGCCGGCCCACCACGCGATCGTTCCACGGATGGACTCCGCCTCAGCGTGGTCGGGTCCGAGAGGCCGAAGAACCTCAGCGGACCGGTCCTCCTCACCGTTCTCCATAAGAAACCTCGCGTACGAGAGACGGAGATTCGCGTCGGAAGGGTGGTGCTGGAGAGCCTGTTCGTAGGTGCTCCGAGCACCGCTGACGTCTTTGCTCCAGTATCTATGCTGCGCGAGCAGAAGCCACGCCTCAGGCGACGAAGGACGATCCTTCACGTACGGTTCAAGCAAGCTGACCACGGTGGCGTAGTCGCCTGAAGCGGAGAGGGACGAGACGCGTGCAAGTACCTCAGCGTGGTCGGTGCTTTGCGCCCACGCGGTGGAAAGCCCAAGGAAGTGGAGGAAAGCAGCTACCATCCAGGCTTTACGGTGCATCGGTTCGAGTCGGAGCGTGTATAGAGGGACCCCACGACAATTCTGATTCGGGGAAGTGCTGAACTATATCGGTCCGGCCGAGCGCTTTCTTAACCATGCGCCCGCAGCGTGATCGCGGCGACGCACTTTCGAAAGTGATCGAGGCGCCCGTCATCCGAACTGGTTCAGGTGATACCTGGTCGGTATCGGTGACGCGAAACTCAACGACGCGATCGATCGCGCCGATGATGGCAGGCCACGGCTCCGCACGCGGCAGCTTACATCGCGACGGGAGGCGCGGCGAGACGTGACTGCATGAGAAGAGTCGTCGTGGTTTTCGAAGGCGTGATCCGACCGGCAGGAGCCGCACGGGTGTTCCCAGGCAATGAATCCAGTCTTTGTGGGAACAGCATCCACCGGCTGCGCGACCGGCAGCATTTCGGCGTTCGTCTGGCCACGTACGCAGAGAAAGTCCGCAGTGCGGCCGGGCGCCGATTGCGTGTCCGGATATGGTGGCCTCGCTCCTCCCGACACGTCACGTACCCGGCAATTTTGCGCTAGATCGGGTTCAGGCCATTGCCGGCTACGAAATCTACCGGGCTACCGCACCTCTACGTGCCGCCGTGCGAGGCCGAAGTTGCCTTCGGCCGGCTCGCTCGCCGTCACCTCCAGACGGTAGGCACCCTCGCCCGGCGGCGTTAGCTCACCTTCGAACGTGCTCGTGGTGCCCGCGTAGGTGAGCGTAGTCTTCGCGGCGACCGCCGCGCCGTCCAGCCGACGTGCTCCCACTCGAATGTCATCGGCATCCCACAGACCGCCCGGCTCGGTCGGGCATCCGCAGAGCATCGTGACGCGGGCCCGCACCTCCACGGTGCTGCCGTCTTCGGAGGGCTGGGTGCTCAGCACCTCCACCGTGAAGCCGTTGAGCTCGAGGATGACCCCTTCGCCGAGGACGTGCTCGGCGGGCAGAAGCAGCATCCGCTTGCTGGCGCGCGGCATGTACGCGTCGGCATCGAGCGGACCGAACGCAGTGATGTCCACCAGCGTCGGCTCGGCGATCGATACCAACGCCAGGTACGCTGCCGCACCCTCCGTATCATAGACCGTCGCATCCCGCTTGCGATCCGCGACGATGATGCGCTCGGTGCTGCCCGTTCCACCTTCCTGCACGCCCTCGTCGAGCACCTCGCCGCTGAATGCGTCCTGAATGACGATGCGGGCGCCGCCCACGCCCGATCCGATGATCTTGGCGTCATTGGAGACGGCCCGTACCAGTACCTGGGTGGGCTGCGCTGACGCCTGCGAGCGCGCA
>CAZXHQ010000177.1:0-7225 GCA_964640145.1 uncultured Rhodothermales bacterium
CGCCGCTGATCTCGATGCTCTCGTAGCCGTACTTCGCCAACCGGCGAATCGTGGTTTCGATCGGTTCGGCACGCATCCAATTATGCATCGATAAATGCATCGTTCTACCTCGTCTCGTTCTTGTTGTTAAGTGGGCGCGGATTCATTGTCGGATGGTTCTATCTCTACTCTGACCCTTTCGCCTATGCGGCCAGATTGGCAGCAAGCAGCTCGTAGAGGCCTTGCACGCGAAGGTTGAAGCCGGGAGCGTGTTTTTCCAGATGAACGAGGCTGCCGGCCCCTTCGGTGATCACGCCCTGCGCGCCTGCATTGGCGGCGTCCTTCAGACGTGCTTCAGTCAGCGCCTGGGAAAGGGCGGGCTGCGTAAACTCCAGTGCCAGATTTCCACACGGATAGGCGCGGCC
Source organism: uncultured Rhodothermales bacterium (assembly GCA_964640145.1). GTDB lineage: Bacteria > Bacteroidota > Rhodothermia > Rhodothermales > VXPQ01 > CAZXHQ01. The sequence goes on from CAZXHQ010000177.1 coordinate 405, forward strand.
GTTTCGCCAGAACAGCTCTTTCGGCGGGCTCCGCAACACCGCGCTGAGCAGTCGACGGGGGGCTTCGCGGCGGTCCCCGACCCGGACGGAATGGGTGGGGTCCACGTAGGCATACGCAACCGAATCGTCCGATTCGTTCAGCCGGAGTGCGCCGGCCTCCAGCTGGCCCGCCAGGAAAGGAACGACCTCCGTCAATTCGACCTCCGACGGCATGTTCACTCCCAGGCGCTCGTCATACATCTGGCCGAACGCGAAAAACGCGCCGGGCGTCAGAACGAGGAGGCGCCGGGCGCCTGTTGCATTCAGCTCGGCCATATTCGCTTCCGCAAGATCGCGCGCGAGGTCTGGAAGGCCGAGAGAACTCGCAAGATAGCCCGTATTTCGGCCCAGGCCGATCAAGGTAGGCTCGATGCCGACGGCGTCGAGAAGCGTCAAGGCGGATTCCAGAACCGACGGCCTCAAAAAGTGCACGTCGTCGCCCACGAAAAGCGCCACGTCGGACTGGCCGTCCGCCGGGACAGGTCTCTCCTGGACGTGCGGATTCTCCCACGCTCTGAGCTGCGCCTCCATCTCGTAAACGACCGGGGGCGCGGCTTTCCGCTCTACCACCTGGGCCCGCGCCGCCGCGATAGCTTCGGGAAGAGGCTGGCTGGTGACGCAGTGCGAGCGGCAGCTTCCGCAGTCCGCGCAGCTGTAGAGAGCGTCGACCGTCTCTTCGTTCCACGTGGACAGGCCCCGCCGCTCGAGCGAGATGAGCTGCGCCCACCCATGAGGAGACAGGGTCTCGCTCCGGGTCAGGTTCCCTACGGGACACACGTGCCGGCACATGAGCGAGTGGCGACACCTTTCCGCTGCATCGATCGGATTGTCTATCATAAACTAGCTTGCTTGAGACCCTGTCGGCCTTGCTGGTACCCTCGTTCAACCCACGTCCGGTGCACCGCTAACGTCCGAAGCCTACCTTTCCGGGATTCATGATTCCGTTGGGATCGATCGCCTTCTTGAGCGTCAGCAGGAAGTCCCAGCCCTCCCCGTACTGGCGGCGCATGTATCTGGCCAGCTTCAGCCCCACGCCGTGGTGCTCGTTGATCATACCCCCGTTTTCGAGCGAGGCCGAGACCGCCGTATTCCATATACGATTGTGGAGTCGCAGTGCTTCTTCGGCGTCGTCGGGCGGGTTCTCGATAATGAACCGGGAATACATGGCCGAGCCCCAGTGGAACCAGTGAGAAAAGTGGGCAATGTACTTAACGTCCCAGTCGCCGTACGTCCCTTCGACGGCCGCCTTCTGCGCTTCCCAGATGCCCCGGATCTTGTCGAACGTGGAGACCGTCTCCGTCGTCCCGAACATCCAGGGAAAGCTGAGATTCTTCGGCGGATAGTAGAAATCATATCGGTGATTCCACCAACGCTCGCCCGGCTCCCGACCCAGATCTCGTGCTCCGAGCTCCTCGCAAATCTGCATGGCCTTCTCTTCCTGCAGGGCCGCGATGTCCGCGTCGCCGTCGAAACCGACGACCATGTAGGCGCCTTCGAGCTCGAGGTCGAGGATGGCTTTCAGCCGGAGCGCCGTCGAATCGGGATCGTACAGACGGATAACCATGGGGTCGAGCCTCCGGGTCATCATGCGCCGGCCGGCCTCCACGGCATTGCTCAGATCATCGAACAACAGGGCGCGCAACAGCCGGGTTTCGGGCAGATGGTCGACTTGCATGGTCGCCTCAGTGATGATTCCGAGCGTGCCTTCCGAACCCAGAAACAACCGCATGTAATCAGGACCGGAGGCGTGGCTGGGCACGGGCGGCGTCCGGATGACGCGTCCGTTCGGAAGGACGACCTGCATCGTCAGGACGAGGTCTTCGGCCTTGCCGTACTTCGTGCTGATCGTGCCCGAGCCGCGCGGCGCCAGGTATCCTCCCAGGGTGGCGCAGTTGGCCGAGGCCGGGTAATGCGGCAGGGTGAGCCCTCGCTCGTTGAGCGCCCACTCCAGCTGCGTTCCATTGATCCCCGCCTGAGCGGTCACGGTCATCGACTGCTCGTCGATTTCGAGAATCCGGTCGAGGCGCTTGAGGTCGACGATGATGCCGCCGTACAACGACAGCGCGCCTCCCTGCGTGCCGGAGCCGCCTCCCCAGGGGATGACCGGAACGTCGTAATTATTGGCGATCTCCAGAATCGTCGTGATCTCCTCTACGGATCCGGGATGCACGATGTAATCCGGCGTCGGCATTCGATGGCCGCGGTCGAGCCACATCTGGGGCGCCCAGAACCAGTCGGACGAATAGATGAGCCGGTCCGATTCCTCCGTGCTGATGTACTCCGATCCGACAATCTCCTCCAGCTCGCTACGAATCATCTCGTAGTGGAACTTAAGCGGAGGATACCTGCCCACCTCTCGAGCTTCCGCAAGCGAGCCTACTCCGGTCGAGGAGGGAGCGGTCTCGCCAAGTCCGTCGCTATCAGTTTTCATTCGGTACTCTGTCTGCATGGCGGGCTCCGCGTTGCGGCCCTCGCCCGTGTCAGCACTCAACAATGATACGGCTGCGTTCGATGTATATACGGGTAGCCCGTGTAAACGTAAAGCGATTCCATTCACGATCGTGCCCCCTCACTTGTCGTGACCGGCGTCTCATGCATCCAAGCGTGATCTGGAGGCACGGCGGGCACGTCGGCGGTGGAGGCTGCGCTCCTCAGGCGCGGGCCGCCGGCGCCGCCGCCTCTTCGTCTTCAGCGAGGTCGACCGGCCTGTAGCCGCCTTTGGCACGGAAGTAGAATAGGAGGCCTATGTAGAAGGCAAGCATGATAATCGGCAGCACGGCGACCGTCTGGAGCGCGTCCTTCCGTGATTCCTCCTGAACCGCATCGATAAGCTGCTGCTCCTCGGGCGTGACTGTTCCCATGGCATTCGGATCGAGGGCCTGGTATTCGCCGAAGAGGCCTAGTTTGGGCTCCATCACCTGCTCATGCAATGCAGGCGCCGTCGTAAACAGATTGCCGTCGATAGCGCGGTCCTGTACGTAGCCCAGGAACGGCGCACCGACGATGCCGACGGCGAGCAGTCCGACGCCCGCGACGGCATTGATGGTCAGGGCGCCCCCCTTCGGGAACTGCTCGGCCACAACGCCCAGGGTCGTCGGCCAGAAGAACGTCTTGCCAACCCCGTAGAGGGTGGCTGCGAGGAGAATCGTCGCGCCTGCCGCGGCGGAGAGTGCGAAGAGTCCGAGACTCGCCAGCGCGGCACTCACGGCCAGCAGTCCGAGCGGAGTCAGGCGCTCGACGATCGGACCGGCGAAGAACCGAAGCACCATCATGATGGCCGACGTATAGACCAGGACCCATCCGGCTGCCATACCCAGCCTCCCCATCTCGACCGCCATGAATTCGGTGATCCAGGAATCGACGCCGAGCTCCGTGGTGGCCAGCGGCATCATGATGAGGAGAAACATGATGAACATCGGCCGACCGAGCGACCGCGTGTAATAGGCGTAGCCGCCCGTAAGCAGGATGATGAGCAGGATCTCCGTGACCAGAGACAGTCCGAAGATGCGGCCCACTTCCATCACAACCATGGTTGCTATGATGAGCGCCCCGACCGCCCCGACTTCGCGAAGCATGTCGCGATACGATATGCCGGCGGCCACCCGCTCGTGCATGGGAAATCGCTCGTTGAACAGCATCACGGCGTAGACGACCGTGGGAAGCAGAATGATGGCGATCTTCCACTTCCAGTAGAGATCCGCCCCCAGCGCGATGGCAATGATACCGCCTATAACGAGGCCGCCCGGCCATCCCGCATGCAGGATGTTCAGCCATTTCGTCTTCTGCTTCGAAAAGATCGTGGCTACGACCGGGTTGATGTAGGCCTCCACGGTACCGCTGCCCAGCGCGAGCACGAACGTACCCACGTACATCATCCAGTAGTCGGTCGCCATCACGATGAGGACGGTCGACAACGTATGGCAGATGAGTCCGAACCACATCGCCGCCTTGTAGCCGATGTAGTCGATTACCAGGCTGAACAGGATGATGCTGATGGCGAAGGGCCAGAGTCCGGCGCCAAGAATTTCTCCGACCTGCGTTTCGGACAGCCCGAACTCGGCACCCCAATCGCCGGCCGTGAGCACGCGGGCGATGAAACCGAAGGAGGTAGCGACGAGCGCGATGAAACAGCCCCAGAAGAGCCGTTTACTGTGTTCTACAGGCTGTGCGGCGGATGCTGCGGACGCTTGCGCCATGATTCGCAGTGGACTGGTTAGTAGTGAGCGCCACTTATTCTATGCGCGCTTCGACAATGCTTCCGGCAGTGAGCAGCTCCCTCCGGCAGTGGTCGGCCGCGGCGAACCGGTTCGTTCGTACTCCGTCGATATGGGTGCTTTTCTGTATACAATTATTATACTAAATACATACTGGATGTCAAGCAGGGCTCTTCTTTTTATCGGCCGTGCTTGATGCCCCTGCTGGACGGTGGTTGCGGGGCGGGAAGCCGGGCCAGATGCTCGATGAGAAAGAGCGTGCATCGCGGCGAAGGTTAGGACGGGGGGCTGTTACGACGGGGGCTGTTACGGAGCGTGTCTAGAACAGGGAGGCTGTTAGAACAGGGAGGCGAGCCCTCCTTCGAGCTCGTAGAGGGCCTCGATCTCTGCGGGTTCCAGCGCGCGGTCGTACATCGAGAGTTCGTCGAAGCGTCCGACGTAATTGAGTCCGACCGCGACGATGGTCTCGTCGAGATCCCACGTGAAGGTCTGTTCCCTGCCCGTGAGCGTCCCCTGCAACTCGCCGTCGAGATAACCCGACAGGACGCCGTCCGCCTCCCCGGTGTTGAACCTATCGAACGTCACGACGACGTGGGTCCACCGGCCGCGCTCGAACGGCGGTTCGTCGACCACCACCATGGGGCGCTCCTCGGGTGCGATTTCCGCCCAGTCCCGTCCCTCCGGATTCCATATGGCCTGATCGGCAAAGGCCGCGAACCGAAACTGCCGCGGATTTTCCTGCGTGAAGTCCACAAACAGCGCCGCGTCGTCCCATTGATTCGGCGAGATTTGGATGGGATCGGAGTATCCGGGCTCGAGATCCTCTTCCGGATCGAGGCTGAGCCAGAACGAGATCGTGCCGCTCCAGCTGTTTGCTCGGTAGGCTATGTTGTCTCCCCCACGGAAGTACAGGATGCTCGGACTTGCGCGGACGAATTCTACGGCGTCGCCGTGAAGGCCTGCGACGCGGGTGACGAGGCTGTCGCCGGGGAGTCCGGCTGCGCCTTCGCTGCGCCGGCTCCAGGACGGCGCCGTATGGACCGTGGCATTGCCCTGCGCATAGTCGGCGTCGGCGAAGGCGTCGGTGTCGCCGTCGAAGGAAGCGTAGAAGGTGAGCGCCGAGCGAAGCGACTCGTTTACGGGTGCGTCGGGTTCGGAATTTGCGCATCCCAGCTGGAGCGCGAGGAGCGCTGCGGCAAGCCGAAGTACGTTTCCGGTGGGGCTGGTCATCTCGTCGGGGCGGTCGGCGATGGCGGGAAGGGATTCATGCCGGCTTACTGTTTCGGGGGCGCGTTCGGAGGATCGGTCTGGAAGATCTGCTCCGGGGAATCTGTCCGGGTACTCCATCCGGGCGAGCTATCCCGGCGACCTATCCCGGCGATCTAGCCGGTGGCGCACCTGGAAGCTACGCACTCAAGACGTGATCCGCACGCCGGGCGGCGGCTTCGGCGGATCGCTTCGAGCCTCGGGGTGCACTTTTCAGGCTCGGCCTGCCGGTTTTGGCGTCGCGGCATCGGTCCGGTGTTGCAGGTTCGAGCCGGTGTCTTGTTCGATCCCGCACTCGGCTTGCGGGGCCCGTCCCCATCCACCTCGTTTTCACTTCGAGCGCGGAAACTTAGAGCCGCTCGAGTCCTTTATACCGTCCGCCGAACGATCCTCAGCTCCCGGGCTCATGTGGGTGTTTGTACGACGCGGTGGGGCCTTCGTAGATTGGCGCACGCGGCGCGGTAGCTCAGCAGGTTAGAGCGTACGACTCATAATCGTAAGGTCGAGAGTTCGAGTCTCTCCCGCGCCACCACAAGAAAGTCCCGGAATGGCCGTATTAGAGCTGTTTCGGGGCTTTTTGTGTTTTGAGGGCTTGCTTAGCGCAAAGCGATCGTAGCGCGACAGTCGTGCGACCGCTGCTTGATCTTAAATGCACATCCCTCTATTGCGAGGAGGCATTCTATACCATATTCTAGATTCTAGAATATAGAATAACTTGGGCCATGCTCCTCCCACAAGACATCGTCGTCGCGCTCAAGATTGCGCTCTCCGGCGAACGGTTCACCTATGCGGAGCTAGCGAAAGCGCTGGACATGAGCGCGTCTCAGGTACACAGCGCCGTCGACCGTTGCAACGACGCGGGGCTCCTTTTCAAGGACTCCATGCGAGCCAACCCGGCCGCCGTCTTGGAGCTTCTCCGCCATGGCGTCAAGTACGTGTACCCGCCCGAACTACTACCGCCACAACGAGGCATTCCAACGGCCCATTCCGCCCCGCCGCTGAACGAGTACGTGCGGTCGGAAGAGCACATCGTATGGCCTGATCCTGAAGGAGAAGTGCGGGGGGTTGGGTTGGCACCGATTCATAAGTCCGCGCCCATCGCGGCGCGGCGCGACCAGAAACTCTACCAGGCTCTCGCCCTTTTGGATGCCATACGAATCGGACGAGCTCGCGAACGGAAGTTGGCGGATGACTTCCTGTCAAACCTCCTCGCCGGCGTCCATGACCGACCCGAATAGAGCGGCGCTCGAACAGATTGCGGCCGATCTCGGTTTGCTCCGCGAAGAAGTCGTCTTCGTCGGC
>CAZXHQ010000178.1:0-7219 GCA_964640145.1 uncultured Rhodothermales bacterium
CGGACTCTCCAGCTGCTGCTCCCAGTAGCTCACGTCGTAGTCCGTATACTTCGCCAGATCACGGCTGTATATATTCGGACCCCAGTGGTACTGTCCCGGCGGTCGCATCTGGTACCGCACGGTGCCGTTCAGGTTATTCTGGCTGCGAGACGCCTCTTTTTGCGTCACGTTGACGATGCCGGACATGGCCGAACCGTACTCCGCGCTGTAGCCGCCCGTCAGGACGCTGACTTCCTGTACGGCGGTGTTGTTGAGCCGCTGCCAGTTGTCTCCGAGCAGGCCGCTCTGCTGAGATATGCCGTCCACGACGTAATTCAGCTCGCTGCTGAGACCGCCGCGGACGTACGTGGCCTCGCCGCTGGAAAATACCCCTGCCTGCTGGCTCAGCAGATCATCGAAATTGACCAGCGGGAGATTTTCTATGTCTTGCGCGGTCATGATGGATGCCGTACCGGTAATGTCCCGGTCGACGACGGGTCGTTCGGCCACGACGGTCACTTCCTCACCCTCGATGACGGAGGGAGATAAGGCAAAATCTACGTCCGTACTGAAGTCCGCATTTACGAGCACGTCCGTCTGAACGACGGACGCATACCCAATCATGCTGGCACGTACTTCGTAGGTACCCGGAGGGATGTTTATAACCACGTATTCGCCATCAGAACCGACCGCCGTTCCCCGGTTTGTTTCCTGTATGACGACGTTGGCTCCCGGAAGCGGCTCTCCAGTCTCGGCGTCGACAACCTGCCCGGATATCGAACCGGTGTTTTGAGCGGACGAAATCCTCGCCATCCCAAACATTAAAATACATACCGCAAACGCCGTAGTGATATTCATATGCTTTTGCATAGGGTCCTCCGATTTACGCACAGCACAATAAGCCGTTTAATGCAGGAAATCTTTATTGCTGAATACAATATGATAGCCGCATGATTTGCATATGACCTATAGAGCACATATGTCCGATTTTTGCAAATGGATGGGGTATCGACGTTCGTCTATCATACATCTCTACCGTAGTCGAATGCGGAAGTACCGGCGCCGTAGGCGCTTACCTCGGACGAGTAGACCGCCCTTCGGCGGCCTTCCGATCTCGCTTTACATTATCTTCACGAACCCAGTGTACACATCGTATACCCAACACACAAAAGACGGCAGTCGATTCATGCTTTCTTCATATTGCCGTGCGAAACGCGCCTGCGGGCTCCCCTCCACGATGCATGACGTCGTCGAGTGCGGCAGACTCGTAGCATGCCTCAACCACTTGCAGCGTCTTCAGGTAGTCCTCACCGCTACTCTCGAACGGTGTGCCGTCGAAGAAGGCCTGGACGAAGTGATTCTGAAGGTGGTAGGCGCTGTCGCCGGCCAGGCCGCGATCCACATGAGCGTATGCATGCTCATAGGCCTCCCCGCCAAGCGGTTTGATCTCTATAGATCCATCGGTGTTCAACAGGAGGTGTGCCTTGCTTCCATCGATCCGCATCGTCCCGAACGTGTAGCGGGGGTCGTCATCCGCATGCATTTCGTTGTATCGATTCGAATCGAGCACCGCGGTGGCGCCGTTTGTGAATCCAAAGACGACGTGGGCACTATCTTCGCCTTTGATGACGGGATTCAAACGACGCAGCCGTGCATACACCGTTTCGACCTCACCCAGGAGGAACCGGAAGGTGTCGACAAAGTGGACGCCGATCTCAAAGATGAGAAAGCGTGTATAGTCACGGAAGTAAGGCTGCCGGTCGAGGTAGGCGTCCTCCGTCCATCCGTCTCCAGTACGCATGCAGAACGACAGCGAGAATAGTTCACCCAATACGCCCTCCTCGCTGAGTTTTTTCACCTCACGAAACCACGGCTGCCACCGCCAATTTTCATGTATCATGAAGCGAACGCCGGTTTCGTTTACCTCTCGCACGATCTGCTCGGCTACCTCGTAGGTAGGGGCGAGCGGTTTCTGACAGATCACGTGAATCCCGCGCTCGGCCGCATACGTGCAGAGGTCGTAATGATTATGCGGCGGCGTGATGATGTCGACGACGTCGGGGTCCTCCCGCGCAATCATCTCTCGGTAGTCGACGTAGTGGCCGGGAATGTCGAATTCCTGCGCCACCGTGCGAGCTTTCTCCGCATCGAGGTCGGCTATCGCGACCATGTCGACTTGCGGAATCCGTTGCCATGCCTCGTATTGTATCTTACTAAAGTAGCCTGCGCCGATCCCAACGGCCCTCAACCTGTGATCAGAAGTCATTCGAGTGAAATAGTGTTCATGTGCCGGTACTCCACCGCGGGGTCGGCGAGGTGTAAAACTGAAGGACCGATCCCGCTCGTGCCGCCTTCGTGCGATTCCGGCGGCCGTATTGTATATTCTGTGCACAATGTACACAATTAAGACCAAGATTCAAGGGGTCGACGCATCGACGGCGCTGCCGAGACCGCCTCCCAGGGCGTCCTTCCGACCCTCATCCCGCGAATAGTCGAACCCAGCCGAACGGCGCCACGAGCTTCTTTGAACATGCCTGCATTTCCGATTGAGCTGTCCGACATCCGGTTTATGGGCACGCAGCTACACCGCCCCGAATGCGTGCTCGCTACGGCCGGAGGGGACGTATTCACGGCTGACTGGCGCGGAGGCGTCGTATGCGTGCGCCCGGACGGCTCACAGCACCTGATCGTGGGGAAGACGCCCGCGAATGCACCGCCCTTACGGCCGAACGGCATTGCCCTGGAGCCCGACGGGTCTTTTCTCGTCGCTGATCTGAGTGATGCGCGAGCCGGCGTGTGGCATTTGCAACCTTCCGGAGAGGTGTCTCCGTTCATCCTGGCGGTCGACGGTAGGCCGATCCCTCCCGTCAACTTCGTCTACCGTGACGAGCACGGTCGCATATGGATTACCGTGAGCACGCGCGTGCAGCCGCGCGCGCTGGATTATCGCCCGACCGCCTCCTCCGGATACGTCGTGCTCGTCGACCAGAAGGGCTCACGCATCGTAGCAGACGGTCTCGGCTATACGAACGAATGCCGCGTGGATCCGACCGGCAGGTGGCTCTACGTCAACGAGACGTTCGCCCGTCGGTTGACGCGCTTTCCGATCAGGGGAAACGGCTCGCTTGGCCGTGCCGAAACCGTAACCACGTTCGGCTACGGCACGTTTCCAGACGGACTTGAGATGGACGTCGACGGCCACGTGTGGATTACGAGCATCATCTCCAATCGCGTTATCCGCATCGCCCCCGACGGAACGCAGGTGGTCGTGTTGGAGGATGCCGACCCCGAGCATCTCGCGCGTGTGGAGAAGGCTTTTCAGGCAGGCGAGCTGGATCGATCCCATCTCGACAACATCCGCAGCCGGAAGTTGCGGAGCATCTCGTCCCTGGCCTTTGGCGGCCCCGATCTAAAAACGGTCTTCCTCGGATGCCTGCTTGGCGACTGCGTTGCGACGTTCCGCTCCCCCGTCGCCGGCGTAGCACCGCCTCACTGGACTTATGACCAACCAATCATATAGGAATGGGTATCGACAACGATTTTCGCATCGCCGTACTTCCCGGCGACGGTATAGGCCCGGAAGTGATGGAGGCAGCCCTCGCGGTGCTCGACCGACTCCGACAGAAGACGGAGCGGCTGGACCTCAACTTCGAGATACTCCCTGGGGGCGCAGCGCACTACCGGGACACCGGCGTCGCCCTGCCGGAAGAGACGCTCCGGACGGCCGATTCAGCCGATGCCATTCTCTTCGGCGCTATGGGGCTCCCGAGCGTGCGCGGTGCGGACGGCACGGAAATCGTCCCCCAGCTTGACCTGCGTTCACATTTCAACCTGTACGCCGGCGTACGCCCGTGCCGTCGTCTCGCCGGCACGCCGACCCCGCTGGCACATGCCCGGGCCGCGGACATCGACTTCGTTCTGATCCGAGAGTCGACGGAAGGACTCTTTGCCAGTCGGGGCAAAGGAACGGTGGACAACGACGCGATCGCGCGCGACACGATGGTGATCACCCGTGCAACCTCGGAACGGTTCTTTGACTTCGCCTTCCGTGTAGCTGAGCGTCGAATGACGCACGGTCACCCGGGACGCGTGACCTGCGTGGATAAGTCGAACGTCTTCGCCTCTATGGCATTCTTTCGAAAAATATTCGACGAGCGTGCAGCGCGATTCCCCCAGCTACACAGCGATCACTGGTATGTGGACGCGATGGCACTCGAACTCGTGCGTCAGCCCTGGGCATTCGACGTTCTGGTGATGGAGAATATGTTCGGTGATATCCTCTCGGACCTTGCAGCCGGCCTGGTCGGCGGCATGGGCTACGCCCCGTCCGCCGACATTGGGGATCGGCATGCGCTCTTCCAACCGGCCCACGGAACGGCACCGGACATTGCCGGACAGGGTAAGGCCAATCCGACGGCGATGATCCTCTCGGCCGCGATGATGCTGCGATGGCTCGGTGAGCAACACTCATCGACCGTCTTTCAGGAGGCTGCAGGTCACATCGAACAGGCCGTCGAGCGCGCCTTCGCGGAGTCCGACTTGAAGACGTGCGAGTACGGCGGCTCCGACGGCACGAAGGAGGTGACCGACGCCGTCCTTGAGATGCTCTCCTAATCCCGCACGTGGACGGCCGGACTCGCGCGGCGCAACGCCCGCCGGATGCCGACCGGTTTCCAACTCTAAACAGGAACGAACTCACGCGCGGCGGCGGAAAAGCTTATCAGGAGCACGGCCGGTTCCGATCCCGTATTCGTGGCCTGGTGCACGAGGTGGCGAGGAACGATAATCGTATCACCCGCTCGCAACGTTTCCACCCGGCCGTCGTCGATCGTATGCGAGATCGTGCCCTGCAGAACGTGCACCACTTCCGCGCAGTTGGGATGAAAATGTTCGGGGAGCGCCGCGCCCGGATGGATCTCGCAACGGCCGACCGACTGTTCGGTGGCCGGACCGACGACGTCGCTCGCGAAAAAGGTAATTCGTCCCCACTCGAAATCACTCGTCTCGTTGTCGGCGGACCGAACGACGGTTGCGCGGTTTGCCGAACGTTCGGTCTTCTTCATGACGTTCGAGAATTCATTTCACGATGTGTTGAGGAATGACGTTCTTACTTACAGCCGAGCTGAAACGGCGTTCGCACACTTCGAAAGCCTTGGGACGACGTCATTATTCGTCTCCACGTTCAATCGAAATGCTGGCGCGAGGACAGCGGCAGCCGCAATCACTCGTCCATGGCGTCGGATTGGAAAGGCAATGCTCCGTCCTCCGAGCTCGTATTCTTCGTCCTCGACCGCAAACCCCTTACGCCGGACCTCCTGCAGCTCGTCACGGAGGACGTCGAGATGCGTGATCGTGTTCGGCGTGATCGCCTCCAGCTTCTCCGCCTCGAAATAGCGTGACAAATCATCTTCTTCCTCCCACGCCAGCAGCGCTTTTCCTGCAGCAGTGGCGTGTAACGGCAGATGGCCTTCCGAGCTCAAGGCGATGCGCAGCGCACGCGGACCTTCCCTGTAACTTGCAATTACAGCGTCCTGCCCTTCGATATGGGCAACGAGTACCGTTTCCTTTAGATCGTTTGCGAGGCTCGCTACCAGATCTCCGCTGATTTCTCTAAGTGCTCGAGACGTTACACCGTTCATCTCGATCTTGGAGGCTCTCACGTGCTGGATGGTGATTCGGATGTGATCGAGCATCGCCTGCTCGGCACGGTCTGCATCCCCACTCGATAGTGCGTCGATAATCTCAAGGTGCTCGGGAAGCGTTTCTTCCGGCGACCGAAGCAGTCCGCGCGCGAGCGTAAGGCTTAGGATCTGGAACGAATCCAACATATTCGATACGAGCGGATCATCCACCAGCTCCGACAGATAGTTGTGGAAATGCGCGTCGGCCTGTCGATAGGCTGTCCAATCCTGGTCGGTAATTTCTTCGGCTGCAGAGGTAATGAGTGAGCGCAGGTATGCGATGTGCTGGGGTCTGATTCGATGCGCCAAAAGGCGGCACACGAGCCCTTCAAGCACCGCCCGTATTTCCCAAATGCTGGTCAGCTCCTCGTTGTCGAACTTGCGGACGTAGGCCACGCCGCGGTTGTCCATTTCCAGGAAGTTTTGCTGGGCCAGGGTTGCGATGGCCCTCCTCAGCGGCGTTCGGCTGATACCGAGCCGATCCGCAAGATTCTCCTGCACGATCTTGTGGCCGGGCTTGAGATCACCCTGGACAATCATTTTGCGCACCTCTAGATACGCGCGTTCGTCAAGTGAGAGATATGCGTTTTCCCCATCAGCCATCTCCCTACGTGCCATATGCATTTGACTTTACCCTATCTAATTTTCGCGCGCTCCTGAATGATCGAGTACGACGCGCTTGACTTACGTGTTATAGCTACGATTGCTTCACGACCCGTGAAATTCGAAGAGCTATTTGCTCGCGCGCTCGAGGGATAAATTTGTCGGATGCGGGCATCACTTCTGCTCGGAACCGTACCTACGCACGGATGCGGTTAAACTTTGTGATTGCAGCCGCGCAATGGATCCAGGCAACCTTCCGCACGCACGGACCGCCGACGACTCGTAAGGTGACTGCGAGCCTTCGTATTTTGAGTGCTCCCACAGGGAGGCAACAACGAGAATTGACGCAACAGGGCTACAGCCGGCCCTCTCCTGTCTAATCACGACAACAACAAAAACTGAAAACTATCGTGTCCAATGTATACATTGTTCCCGTCGAGTGGTTCCGACCGTGTGGAGCAAAGGGACGGCAGGTTGCCGCGTCCTAAGGGCGATCGCGTCCGAATCCGACCTTGTCCTCGGGCGGAAGCACACCGAACGTTCACACGCGGACGCACGAAGTTCACACGCGGACGCACGAATTCTCCTCAACGCTCACGATCCCGACTTCGATGACGCTGTACGCAATCTTCCTGTTCGTTCTCATCATTCCCATCCTACTCCTGACCGCCCGTGACCGCACGGCGCATTTCGGCGGGTCTACCGCGAAACCTTCCCTACGAAGCGTTCCGTTCGGTGAAGTAGACGGTAAGCCGGTACGTCAATTTATATTCTCGAACGCCAACGGCATAGAGGTGAGGGCCACAAATTACGGCGGCATTATCACGCACATCCGCGTTCCCAATGCTGACGGTAAGGTAGACGACGTTGTTTTGGGATACGATTCGCTGGACGGCTATCTCGAACGGTCTCCATACTTCGGCTGCATTATCGGCCGGTACGGAAATCGCATCGAA
>CAZXHQ010000179.1:0-7177 GCA_964640145.1 uncultured Rhodothermales bacterium
TAATGCAGGGGAGACGTCTAATATACCCGACAGCCGTCAAACATTTCTAGCCGCCCGCCGGTTATTTGGCTGGCGGTTCGCTTTTTGCAGGCATAGTGCGGTGATCGTCGGGCCGGGATGCCGTGCTCGCTCCCAAGCGCTTCGCCTGACCGGACGCCTGGAATCGGCGCCGTCGAGGGGGGCCTGTCCGAACTGTTTCAACACATCCGTCATGCTGAGATTATTCGTTGCGGCCGCGATTGTTGCCGTTCTTTCGGTCCTGCATCCCATCTCGGCGCAGGTGCAGGACGATACTACGGCCGCCCTGCGGACGCAGAACAACGGGGCGGACGCGTCGCAGGACAGCGGCCGGGTCGTGCTGCAGGAGGTCCGGGCGGCGCTTTCGCGGGGTGATGCGGAATGCCTCATCAAGCGATCGGCCGGTCGCATAGACCTGACGGTCATTGGAGTGAGCGAGCTGCTCAGCCGCTCGCAGGCGCGCTACGTGGTTCGCTCGTTCTTTGCGGACTATCCGCCGGCCCGGGTCGAGATCGTCGACACCTATGAGTCGGGCGGCAACTGGTTTGCCTCGGCCGGATACTGGTACGAGAACGGACCGTCGCCGCTGTCGGTGTATCTCCGTTTGCGCCGAGGAGCCGGCGGCTGGGAGCTGCGCGAGCTACGCATCGATCGGATGCCCCAGAAATAACGTGCCCAGTCGCCCGGACATACCCTTCCTCGCCGGCCGCGATCGACGCCGGCGCTTCACCAGGGTTGCCGTACTGCTGGCCCTGCTCCTGCCGCTCACGTGGGGGGCGCGCGAGGCCTACGTACACCGCGTCGAAGAGGAGGTAGGCGCACGTCAGCGGAAAGCCGTGACCGATGCGCTCGACGACATCGAAGCCCACCTCGCGGCGATGCAGGAAGAGCTCATCGACCGCGCAGAGGCCGTCGCCGAGACGGACGCGGTCGTCGAAGGACTCCGGACGCGTGCTCGGGCACGGCTTGCGCACGGGCCGGAGACGCTCGTGACCGTCTTCTCCGAGATGGATGTACCCAGCGGGGCATCGGTAGAGCTCTACGACGCCGATCTCAATCTGGTGGCCTGGAACGGCTTCAGCATGCCGCTCGTGCCGGCGCCCCCGGCTCCGCGTTTCATGTCCGATTTTCTCACGGCCGTCGCGACGGACAACGACGTGAGGCAGGCGCTCTCGGTATGGTGGCCCGTCCGAAGCGGTCCTCGCGTGCTCGGCGTGGTGCGTACGATGCGCCTGGTCCGTTACGACGCGCCGGTGCGTAACGAATACATCCGGGACGTCAGCCTGGTGGAGCAGTGGCGACGGCTCACGAACCTCGACGTCACCCTTACGCTGGAGACGTCCGGCGAGGCGGCCGAAGGATCACGGCTGCTGCAGGGCGCAGACGGAGCGATACTCGGTCGGGTTTCGGTGGAGCCGCCGTCAGCCGCCCAGCTCATCGGGTCCGCAGAAACGCGTTTCAACCACGTCCTCTTGCTCTGGGCGGTCCTTCTCATGTTCTGGCTGATGGGCGGCGCGTGGACCGTATACCGCCGCGAGCTCGTACGCCTTTCGCCGACGCCGCCGGGCGGGAGGCTCTGGCGTACCGTCGCCGGCTTCGGCGTCGTCGGCGCCCTCTGGTGGCTGCTTCGTTTCGCCCTTCTCTGGCTGGACGTGCCCGCGCGCTGGCAGCAGGCGAAGGCTCCGCTCGCGCCGCTGTTCGATCCGATCCACTTTGCCTCGTCGTTTGGAGGCGGTCTCCTTCAATCGACGGGAGATTTCCTGATCACGACCCTGTTTTTGCTCACCTTCGCCGTCGCGTTCGCGGAGCCGGCCCGGAGGTTCGGCTCGCGAGCGGCCGTGCTGTACAGGCGCCGCGATCGCATCCGGCACAGGCGTGAGGTCTCCCGCCACGACGTGGCCGTTACGGTCGGCACGGTCGTGCTCGGCACCATCGTCGTGGAGACGCTGACGCTCATCCTCGCCCTGACCGTGCGGCACGTCGTGCTCGACAGCACCTTCGACTTCTTTGCACGAAAAGGTCTGCTTCCCGAGCCGCTCCTCCTCGTCGTGTTCTGTACGCTGCTTCTCGCCGCGATCGGCGTGATCATCCTGTCGATCGGCGTCGTCTGGATCACGGCCTCCGTCGTGCTGCGGCGCTCCGGCCAGGACGTTGCGGACTGGACGTTCGGGGTCTCGGTCGCCGCTGCGGTCGCCGTCCCCCTGATTCTTCTCTATTCACTAACGCCAATCGGGACCGTCCTTTCGTGGGCCGTTTCCCTTTCCATGCTCGTCGTAGCCTACGCGCTGGCCGTCTACGCCGCGTTTCGCGACGGCCGGCTCAGCGAACTGTTCATCCTCCGGAGCATTCTGCCGTCGCTGTTTCTCCTGACCGTGCTGCTCTATCCCATGCTCTACGCGGGGATGGACGCTAATCGCCGCGCGCAGATGATGGATGCGGCGGATACGTTCATCGACGGTCGCGATCCGCGAGTCCTCTTCGCCATCGAAGAGCTGCTGCGAGAGGCCCGGAACCAGCCGGCTCTCGCCGAGCTGCTGGCCGATCGAGAAACCGGCGGACTCGGTGCGATGGCGGCCGCGTCCCTGCGTGGATCCCTGCTGGCATCCCTGCCCGCGTACGACGTAAGTCTAACCTTCTTCGATGTGGACGGCACGTCCGTTGCGCGCTACTTCGATTCCGGACAGATGCTCGACGAGGCTTCGCTCGCACAGGTCGAGCCGCTGAGGGAGCGCATCATCTACCAGATGTATGAGGAAGCGGGAGGACAGGGCGTCATGGCCGCGCCGGTCACGGGTCTGCGGGAGCCGGACCGGTTCCAGTTCGAAGGGATTGCACCGGTGACCCATGAGGGGAGCACGGTTGGATGGATCACCACGCGCGCCGAGCCGCAGACGGTCCTTCGCGAGGGAGGGACGCCGTTCCCCCGGGTGCTGCTCCCGGACGGATCCTACGACGATCTTTTTGCGAATCTCTCGATTGCAGAGTTCCGAGACGGCTTGCTGGTGCGAAGCATGGGGAGGGATTTCGGGCGGTATCGACTCCCGGAGGACGTCCTGCAGGCACTCGCCACCGAGTCCACCGTGTGGCGTTCCGAGGAGGTCGAAGAGCGCGCGTCTCGGACCTACTACCTCCGGCGCAGCGCCGAGCCGGCCTCGGACGCGTCCACGACGATGCTGCCGTCGACGGGGACGTCCGTCGTTGCCGTTCGCGCGCCCAGCATCAACACGTTCGATCACCTTTACTATCTGCTCCGCTTGACGGTGGCCGGACTCTTTATCGGCCTGCCGCTGTATCTGTTCGGCCTGTACGTCAGGCGCCGGGAAGGCATGTTGCCGGCGCCGCGCGTGCGATTCCGTGACAAAGTGCTCAATGCGTTTCTAGGGGTGGGCATCATCTCGGTCGCAGCCGTGGGCTTCGTCGGTCTTCAGGTCATCACCGCAGAGAACGAACGGGCCGTGCAGAGCTGGCTCCGTCAGCACCTGGAACGTGTCGAAGAGACGCTGGCGTTCGATGCGCGCGGCGAGGAGATGCCCTACCGCGTGCTCGCCCATACGCGGATCGATTCGCTGTCGGCCCGGATCGGACTCGACCTCAACGTCTACGAGGATTATCGCCTCGTCGATCTGAGCCGTCCGAACCTCGTTCGGGAGCGACTGATCGACGAGCGGCTCCCCATCGAAGCCTATGAGGCGCTCTTCTTCCAGGGCTTCCGCTTCGTCTATACCCACGAGCAGGTCGGCAGCTTTCGGTACACGACGGGCTTCCGGGCGCTGCCCGACGAGCAAGGGCGCACCCGGTACGTCGTCTCCGTCCCAACGCTGCCCGAACAGGAGCGCATCGAAGAAGAGCGGGCTCGAACGGTCGCCTATCTGTTCGGTTCGCTGCTGCTCCTCGTGCTCATGGTGATGCTGACCGCCTCGCTCCTGGCCAACGCCATTTCCCGTCCGATTGCGCGGCTGCGATCCGGACTGAAGGCCGTCGCCGCGGGCAGGTTCGAGCGCATGCTTCCGGTCGAGTCGCGCGATGAGATCGGCGAGCTGGTCGAGACCTTCAATCAGATGCAGGCACAGCTGGCCGAAAGCCGCAGGAAGCTTGCGCAGCAGGAGCGCCAGCTGGCCTGGCGCGAGATGGCACGGCAGGTGGCCCATGAGATCAAGAACCCGCTCACGCCGATGAAGCTGTCCGTTCAGCATCTGCGGCGTGCCTTTCAGCATCGCGTGGAGGACGAGGCCTCCGGCAAGCCGTTCAGCCGCGTCTTCGACCGGATCACGTCCACGCTCATCGAACAGATCGACACGCTCGCGCGCATCGCGAACGAGTTTCATTCCTTCGCGCGCATGCCCTCACGCATCCTCGAACACCTCGATCTCAACGCCGTGGTAGACGAGGCGGTATCTCTCATGCAAGAGGAGAGCGACGTCGAGTTTGAGGTGCATCTCGCCGAGGAGCCGCTCGTCGTCGAGGTCGACCGGGAAGAGCTCCGGCGCAACTACATCAACCTGCTCAAGAATGCCATGCAGGCCATCCCGGACGACCGGGAGGGGCACGTCGAAGTGTGCACGGAACGCCGACGGGACGGCGACGGTGACTGGGCCTACAGCTCGGTGCGCGATAATGGGGTCGGCGTACCGGAGGAGGTGCGTGACAAGATCTTCGAGCCTAACTTCTCGACGAAGACGAGCGGCACGGGCCTCGGACTTGCGATTACCAGGAAGAGCATCGAGGAAATGGAGGGCGAAATCGACTTCGAAACCACCGAGGGGGAAGGGTCCACGTTCTGGATTCGTCTTCCGCTCGCCGACGACGAGGACCTCGCGGGGACCGAAGGCCCGGTGTGAGGCACGGCCTTCGGCGAGGCCCTGGTGGGATCCGTCTTCGGGGTGCGAACAAAGCCCTCACGTGAGCCGGCTTCGGAAGGTGACCAGGCCCTGGTACGAAACAGCTCCTGTCGTGAACCGCTCCCATCCGGATGCGTTCGAGTGCTCGCGGTATGTATAGCTATTATGACCATCTGCCAGGCCGTTGGCGGGGCTCCGGTGCGCGACGGCTCAAGGAGCGCCGCCAGCCCTGGGGCGAGAACCGCCGACAGCCGACCGTAATCCGCCAACCGCCGACAGCCGACCGTAATCCGCCAACCGCCGACAGCCGCACATATTATAAATGGAAACATCCGACACGATGGAAACTTCCCAAACGGCTGAGGCCCCCGAGCTCGTCGTCCCGTCCTTTGGAGAGTCGTGCCTGGCGGCGGCCGGTAAGGCGTGGGGAGCCTCCTTCGATCACCCCTTCGTCACCGCCCTGGCGGACGGCTCGCTGCCTGCGGAGAAGTTCAAGTTCTATCAGATGCAGGACGCGCGGTATCTGGAGGCGTTCGCCGATAGCTGCTCGATCATCTCGACGCGCTGCCGGCGGCCGGACGATAAGCTGTGGTTCATCGAGGCCGCGCGTCTGGCGCTCGTCGTCGAGGCGCAGCTTCACGAGGGCTACGGCGCCCGTCTCGGCTACACGGCCAAAGACATCGCGGCGCTCTCCCTGACCCCGAACAACCGCGCCTACCAGAACCACATGATTGCGGAAGCAGCACGCGGCACGCTGGTGGAGGCGGTCGCTGCCCTGACGCCCTGCCCGTGGCTCTACACGGAGCTCGGTCGCTATCTGCAGGAGAAGCACGGCGACCTGTCGGACGATCATCCGTACGCAGATTGGCTCCGAACCTACGCCGATCCGTCGTTCATCGACTACACCAACAGCCTCCTCGAACGGCTGCAGCGCTTTGCCGAGGCGGCCGACGAGACGGCCCGGGAGCGCGCTCGCGAGGCTTTCGCCGTAAGCGCACGCTACGAGTGGATGTTCTGGCAGCAAGCCTGGGATCTGCAAACCTGGCCCGTTTGACATGCGCGCGATCGTGGTGGGAGCCGGCGAGGTCGGCTACGACGTAGCCCGCATGCTGGCTGCCGAGCAGAACGACGTCATCGTCATCGACAAGAACGGGGAGGCCCTTCGGCAGGTCCGGGAGAAGCTCGACGTGATGACCTTGCAGGGCAACGGCACGTCGGCCGACATCCTGGAAGAGGCCGGCGTCCGGAAGGCAGACATGCTCATTGCGGTGACCGCCATCGACGAGGTCAACATTATCGCATGCATGCTGGCCGACCGACTCGGCATCACCACGACGGTGGCGCGCGTGCGCTCGGATGAGATCACCCGCACCCGGTCCGTGCTGAAGACTACTGATTTCGGCATCGACCTGGTGATTCATCCGGAAGAGAGCGCGGCCAACGAGGTCGTTCGTCTGATCCGCCGGGCGAGCGCGACCGACGTGCTCAACATCGCCGACGGCCGGCTGCAGCTCATGGGCATCCGGCTCGATCCTGATGCTCCGGTCAATGGAAAGACGCTGCAGGAGCTGGCCGTCGAGCACAGAAACGTGACGTTTCGCGTGATGGGCATCGCGCGCGGCGTGCGGACGATCCTCCCGGGCGGCGATGAGACCCTTCAGAAAGCCGACCAGGTATTCGTCCTCGCTCGCCCGAAGTACATGACCCACATCGCCAGGATGATGGGCAAGACGGAGAAGAAGGCTCACCACGTCATGGTGCTGGGCGGGACCCAGGTCGGCGGCAAGGTGGCGCTGCAGCTCGGGAAGGAAAAGAACAAGCAGGTGAAGCTGGTCGAGCCCGACCGGGCGCGTGCCGAGCAGCTGGCCGAGACCTTGAAGAACGTCCTCATTATCCACGGAGACGCGACGGACATCGACCTGCTCGTCCAGGAAGGCCTCGGGGAAATGGATGCCTTCGTGGCGGTGACGAACGACGAAGAGTCGAATCTCGTGACCTGCCTGATGGCCAAGCATCTTGGCGTCGACAAAACGGTGGCGCTGCTCTCCAAAGGCGCCTACATTCCGATCAGCCAGAGCATCGGACTCGACGCCGCCGTCAGCACGAAGCTGGCCGTCTCCAGAGAAATCCTTCGATACCTGCGCGGGAAGCACGTCTTGAGCGTGGCGACCATCCACGGCCTCGACGCCGAGATCATCGAGATCGAGGCCAAACGTCGATCGGCCGTCACCAGGAAGCCGCTGAAGAGCCTCCGCCTTCCCAAAGGAGCCCTCATCGGAGCGGTGCTTCACAACGGAGACGTCGCCGTGGCGACCGGCGAG
>CAZXHQ010000180.1:0-7162 GCA_964640145.1 uncultured Rhodothermales bacterium
TGAAAAACGCAATTAGGAAGCGCTACCGGGACCGGGAAAACTTGCCTTCCCGCGCTCGTTCTCGTAATTAGTTTCGGAGAGAAGATCGTATTCCCTTTCATGAATGCTATGTCGTACGTGGCGCCCTGCAACCAACCATGTTCGATGGCGATGTGTTGTCGCCGCCCGAGCACCGCGCCTGCAGGCCTGTGTGTGACATGATCGGATCCACGTAATCGAGTCGGATTCAGGTTGTAGAGCCCGCTTACCTCCTGCAGGTAAGCGGGTTTTTTGTTGGCCCTGCTAGTTTGGGCCTGATTGTATGACCTTCGAATGCCGACGAGCATCGAGCCGCGCGGCTCCTCGTCATCAATATCCACCGTTAACCCCACTAGATAGAATCGCAATCATGTTGGATCAGAGCCTGAACGGCGTTCCGGTGAGTGACTGCCTGGGACTCGTCAAACACGTCAAAGAGAATCCGGACGCCGGCCAGACGGTATGGTCGTCCGTTACGACCTGGAAGAGCGGCTTCCAGTGCCACAACGTCATCCGCGAGCACACCGTGCAGATGGACGAGCCCGAGCAGCTCGGAGGAACCGATACGGCTCCGAATATGGTCGAGCAGGTGCTTGCCGCGTACGGGTCGTGTCTGACCGTCGGCTACTCGCTGAACGCCTCCGTCCGAGGCATCAAGGTGAATGCGATTCGCGTCGAGGTCGAAGGCGACCTCGACCTGGCAGGCTTCTTCGGCCTTTCGGAGGGCGTGCCCGCCGGCTTCAGCCGCATCCGTACGCGCGTTCATCTCGACGCGGACGCGACCGAGGACGTACTCCAGGAGCTTCATCGTCACGTGCTCAAGACGTCGCCTGTCGGCAGCATTCTTGCCCGGCCGCTCGAGGTCGAGACCGAACTGTCCACGAGCGGCGATCCTGTGAAGGCAGCGTAACCAGGCCGTCTCCCACGCGCTGAAGTGGTCGTGCCCGCCGGGCCATTTCCCATCCGGTGCGTGGGACGCGTCATGCGCCGTATCATGGCGACGTTTCTAAGAGAGAACGAACTGTCATGAATACGATCCTGCTCGTCGGAGGTGGCGGGGCCATCGGAGCGCTCCTCCGCTACGTCGTCTCCGGTTTAGCCTACCGGTATCTGGGGCCCACCTTTCCGTGGGGCACCCTGGTGGCCAACGTACTCGGCTGTTTCTTCATCGGAATAATCTGGGCGGTAACCGAGGAATCGTCCGTCCCGCCCTCGGCGCGACTCTTCCTACTTACCGGCGTGTTGGGTGCCTTTACCACCTTCTCGACCTTCGGCATGGAAACCATCAACCTCCTCCGAGACGGCGAGTTGGGACTGGCGCTCACGAACGTACTCTTCAGCAACGTGGCCGGATTGCTGGCGGTCGTCCTCGGACTGTTCCTCACCAGGCTGCTCCTGTCCTCCGGAGGTCCGTCATGAGGCTTCCGAAAGAAGGCGTTCTCCTTCGCGTCTATCTCGGCGAGTCGGATCGAACGGAGGGTAAGCCGATCTATGAACAAATCGTGCTGAAAGCTCGCGCGCTGGGGCTGGCCGGGGCGACGGTTCTGCGCGGCGTTATGGGCTACGGAGCGGAAAGCCGGATACACACGGCAAAATGGCTTCGTCTTTCCGAAGACCTGCCGGTCGTCGTCGAGATCGTCGATACGGAGGAAAACCTGGAGCGGCTGCTCGAATTTTTGGACGAGGTCATCGTGGAAGGACTGGTGACCATCGAACGTGTGCGCATTGTGAAATACGGTCCGGATGAGTAATCGGTCAGCCGCCGCGACCCTCAGCTCTCCATCCGCGCACCTTCATACCGGGCCCCGACGTGGGCGTAGCGCAGCGCATGAACGGATCGGTACGGCTGAGACCCGTCCAGGTATGCCGTCAGCGCCTCCCGCGTCTCCGCCCGCATGAGGTCCCACAGCGGCTGATCGACGCTGCGAACGTGCCCAAGCGCGCGCTGTATTGATTCGTCCCAGCGGTGTGCATGATGGTCGGGGTCGGATCCCGTGATGACACCACGACACCGGGCGCTTCCGCAGCAGCACTCCACGTCCCACTCCAGGTTGAACAGCCCGTAGTCGTCCGTAATCTGATCGTCCGGTTCGATGTCCCGCATTGCCACCTCGAACCCGTATCCGGCGCTCAAGGTGTTCGGGTCGCAGCTATGATTCACATACTTGGCCAGATCCCAGCTTAGTATTCGGCAGCCGTTTTCGTTGATGTACGAGTATTTGTCCGCCATATCGCGTACGTCATGCGGAAGTCGCTCGAACTGACGTTTCGAAAGCTTGATGTCCAGCGGATCGATGACGTAGACGATGGTACCTTTTGGTATGAAGGACCGCGCGAAGACGCCGTCACCGATCGTCTCATTTACCGGTCGCAGATAGGTGTCGGGATGAATCATACAGCTGCTACGATATGCGAAAACGGCGCAATCATGACACGTGTACTGATGATAGGAGTGCTGCGCGACAATGCAAGCGACGAGGCCGGATCGTGGCAAGATTTTCTACTCCGGCCGGGACGTCAGCTCAAGCGGCGCGTTCGAGCCGCGTGCGTTCGGAGAGGGGGCGGCTTCCGGGTACGCATCACACCGCATGGTCGTCATCCGACCGTCCTCGATGCGATAGACGCGATCCGCGCGGCTGGTAAAGGTCATGGCGTGAGACGCTACGATCACGATCCTATCGTCGCGGCAGCGGTCGACGACGTCCATGGCGAAGAGGGCCGTGTCGGCATCCATGGAGGCCGTCGGCTCATCGAGCAGTAGAACGGGCGCCTCACGAACGAGGGCACGCGCCAAGCCGACGAGTTGCCGCTGTCCGCCGGAGAGGGCGGTGCCGCCCTCGCCGAGTACCGTTGCGTAGCCGCCAGGCAGCTCCTGGAAATAGGTATGGAAGCCGAGCCGGCCGCACGTCTCCAGTATCTGGATCGGATCGACGGACAGGCCCAGTTGGATGTTGTCGAGCAGCGTCCCGCTGAAGATCTGAACGTGCTGCGGCATCACGCCCAGCACGTCCCGCCACGATCGGATGGAGAGGTCCTCCCAGTCGCAGCCGTTCACGCGGACGCGGCCCGATTCCGGTACGAGCAAGCGCTGGAGAATTTGCAGGAGCGTGGACTTCCCCGAGCCGGTTCTTCCCGTAATCAAAAGGAGCTCCCCAGCTCTGCAGCCGAAAGCCACGCCGTCGAGCAATGGAGGCCGTCCGACGTGTCGAAACAAGAGGCCGTCCACGTCCAGCCGTCGGACGCCCTTGACGATGCTTTTTTCGGCTTCGTCATCTTCTCGATATTCCGGCCGAAGCGACGTAAGCTGGTACATCCGATCGAAGGCTACCACGGCCTCCTGCAGCTCGATGTTGGCCGTTGCGAGCGATCGCACCGAGGGCACGACCATGCCCGTCATCTGAAGAATGGCGACCAGCGCTCCCACTTCTAGCGCGCCGTCGAGCACCAGCAGGGAGCTCCACGCAAGCACCCCCACGAGCAGAACCGTCCCGGTCATCTCAACCGCGGCAGAGCATGCAACGCCGATCTTAGCCAGCCGAAACGTTTCATCCTGCAGGCGGACGTACGTATCCTTCATCAGGCTCGTAAACAGGCGCTCGGCGTTGGTCGGCTTGATCGTTTCAATACCGCGGATGGCTTCTACATAGCCGCTCTTGTTGACCGAGCGAGCCGACATGACGCGGCGCTGGCCTTCTACAATGGGCCGGTGAAAACGCCAGGCCACAACTAGAAATGACGCGAGCAGCACTCCGATCGCGAGCGTGATCGCCGGACTGTAAATGAAGATGAACCCGAGGCCGACGCAGAGCACGAGCAGGTCGATGACGATGCCGCCGAGGACGTGCGTGACGGCATGCTGGACCCGGGCCGTATCGTTCAAGCGTGCCATCAGATCCCCGGTCTTCCGCGTGCAGAAGAACGGGAAGGGCAGGCGCAGAAGGTCTCCCAGAAAGCGGTTCGTGATCCGAATGTTGAATGCGCGGGCCTGTCGCAGAATGAGTAGCCAGCGGGCCGCCGTGAGTCCGGCCTGGGCCGTAAGCACCAGGAATAGCAGCAACAACCCCGCACCGAGCTTCAACGTCGCTCGGTTGGGCAGTATGTCGTCGATAAGCACTTTCGAGAACAGGGCCAGCGCCAATCCGAACAGGGAGATAACGGCGCCCATGAGCGCCGACAGGAGAAGTACCTTGGCGTCGACGCGAACTGCATCGAACAGCCAACGTCGCTTTGCGGTGGCCTTGCATTTACGATCGAGGAAGCTTCGACCGGGCTGGAGAAGGAGGAGGGCCTTGCTCTTCCAGATGTCGTCGACCTGAGCGTCAGTGAGCCGGGTAAGTCCCGTTACCGGGTCGCCGATCACGAAAGCCGAATCGGCCTGCCCGAAACAGACGACGAAGTGCTGCCGGTTGCCGGTGAGACGGACGTGCAAGATGGCAGGACTCTCGAGTTTCCACAAATCGGCGATGCGCGCCTCGTAGGCTTCGGGGGTGAGTCCGATCTCGCCCGCTGCCCGGTGCAGCCCGAGCAGCGTGGTTCCTTCCGCGGTCGTGCCGGTAAGCCGGCGAAGCCGCTCGAGCGGTTCGGCACCTCCAAAGAAGCGCACGATCCAGGCCAGGCACGCAGCGCCGCAGTCCGATTCGTCGAGCTGCCTGACGAACGCCTGCCCGGCGCGTCGTTCCAGGTCACCGACCCTCCGGGAAAAGAGCCTCATCGCGCCACCTCCCTGAGCAGCTCACCAACGGGCGTTACACCTTCGTACTGGGCCGCCAGGGACCCGTCCCGGCCGTACACCAGAGTTGTCGGTACGCGTCGGATTCGAAACTGCCCACCGATCGACGGCATCGTATCGCGCAGCACGCGAAACTGCGGCACGTCGTCGAGACGGTACTTGAGGCGGAACTGCGCAATCGTATCTTCATCTTCCGGGGAAACGAGTACGATCGAGCTGCGCCCGAACGCCGCCGCGTGATGCTTCAGCGCCTCAATCTCGGCCCTACAGTACTCACAGGTGGTGGTAAAAAAGACCACGATCACGCTGCGAACCGACGGCTCCGATGCATGCTCGTCCGGCGTGCCTGCAGCTGCGAGGACCCGCTCCGGGACGGTCTGCCGGAGCCGATCGACGACGCGCCGTTCGGCCGTGACGTCGTACGCTTTCCATCCGAGCACGCCGACGCCGGCCGCAACCATACCGAGAAGGACGATGGCGATTGGCCTTTTCATGGCACGCGCGACTAGGTGAAGGCCATCAAAGTGAATGTCACGGCGGCTACGAGCAGGAGCGTACCGCTTCCGTACGACAGGAGCACCAGGAATGCGACGTCGGCAATCGAGGTCCTGACCAGATGGCGAACTCCCTCCACCAGCATCGCGACGTAGCCGATTTCGAAGACGTTGAGCGTCTTCAGCAGATACACAGCCCAGAGATCCCCATCACCGATCGTGACGAGATTGAGCGCGGAGAGGGGGTAGAAGCCGGAATAGTCGAGCATCGTCTCGACGTCGAGGACGAAGAGCACGTATACGACGTGGATGACGGCGACCACCGCCCATACGATTTCTGCCTGCGCGGAGACTCTGAAGAGGTGGACAAAGTCGATCTCCCAGTATGCCAGCGCACACCCTATCGCTATGCAAACGGCCGTGAAGCCGATTTTTGCCAAGACGAAGAGGGGCATGAGAAGGTATCCGTACAGACGCCATTTGTCCCGCCGTTCGGCGAACGCCTCCAGCTCCGTAACCAGACCGGCTTCGATCCAGGCTCGATCGACGATCTCAGACGTCAGTACGTAGTGATTCACGAGCAGACTGATCACGACGTACAGCCCCGAATAGCATGTCACGAGAACCCAGCCGTCGACGAACGATGAGCGCCGCGAGGCCTCCAACTCGGCATCAATGGGTCCGGCCGTGTTGGGCATGGCAGTCGTATTCTAGAAAGCGGCCCGCTCGAGTCGGGTACCGGTCAGATGGTCATGAATAAACCGAAGCGTCTCTCGGTTCGACGCGCCGTCGAAGAGGAGTCTGCCTGCTTCGATGAGCAGTATGCGACTGCTGACGTCGACGACATGTACGAGGTCGTGGCTAGAGATGACGAGCGTCGTGCCGTGCTCGGCGTTGAGGGCCAGCAACAGCTCTTCCAGAGACGCTCTGGACCGCGGATCGAGGCCGGTAAAGGGCTCGTCCAGCACGAGCAGGCTCGGCCTCACCATCATGGCTGCGACGAGACCGATCTTCTTGCGATTGCCCTGCGAATAGTCGCGTATGTATTTCTTCCGAGCTTTACTGCCTGCAGCCAGCTCCACGAACCCGTCGTAACCGGCCAGGCGCTGCAGCTGTTCATCCCGCTCGATCCCATATGCATCACCGACGAAGCGCCAGTATTCCGCGGGATTGAGAAACGGAATGAGCGAGGACTCGCTCAGGTACGAAGACGTCTTGGAGCGCCAGCTCAGGCTAAAGGTTCGAACGGAGTCGCCGTCGAGGAGCACGTCCCCCTTCTGGAATCGAAGCAGGCCGAGCATGAGCAGCAGCATGGTCGTCTTCCCGGCCCCGTTATTCCCGACCAGGCCGAGCCGGTCGCGACGTGCGATCTCAAGCCTCACGACGTCGAGCCTGAAGTCGCTGTCGTAGCGTTTTTGCACCCCATTGAAGATTACGTCCATGATCGCTCCCGTCGTCTTTCGTGAGTGTCTGACGTCTTACTTGCGCCGGAATGCTTCGCACAGCGCTGGAACTCGTGAGGTCAGCTCGGCGGCGGCCCAGCGAAGCGTGAGCGGATAGGCGACCACCGCAACGCCTGCGGCACCCGTCAGCGCCACGACCAGCTCTGCCGTGCCGACAAACTTGCTTAGGAGCCAGACAGGCACTATCAGTGCGAACGCGGACCCGTAATGCACGACAGTAAACCTGCCGATGTCGGAGAGAGGGGGCGCGTCGGCATCTACTCTCCTGGGGTGTCGCACGGAGACGATGAGAAGAGGAATGGCGGCCACGAAGATTGAAAATGCCACGCCGGCGAACGGAAGAAATATCATCGCCGGCCTAAGCACGGCCACTTCTATTGTCAGCAACGCAGCGATGGGGACAGCCAGCAGTGCGGCGGTCAACAGCCGTCCTTCCACGTGGGCTGTCGAGGCAACCG
>CAZXHQ010000181.1:0-7155 GCA_964640145.1 uncultured Rhodothermales bacterium
TCCGATTCCACCATGAAGGTCGCACGCGACCTGGTACCTGCAAGCCCGCCAGAGGCCAGTTGATGAACCAGGAGCACGCCGCCGGCTGAGAAACGTTGCAGATCGAAGCGTGAAAGCCTTCTAGGCAGGAGACCACCACGGCGGCCCGTCCATCCCCCGGTCCTTCAGTTCGCGTTTCAATGCTTCTAGACGCCGATCGATTTGGCGCCGACTGGAACGGTCTCCCGCACGAGCCGAGGACGTAGAGGCCTGGCGCTGTGCTTCTTCGAACTGCTCGAGCAACTCGTCGTCGGGCAGCAGCGGAATCGCTTTTTGAAAGCGGATGTGATCCGGCATGACAACACCTCCTTGGTCTATCCCCACGAACATCTGGCGCAGGATACCGATAGATTCGGAGAATTGCTATAGGGGAAAAGACGATCCGGGTGTAGGGGTGGTGGAGGGCCGCTCCGGCTCGCCGCAGTGAGGTGCAACGATGTTGTCTCCGATCCCACCGCGTCGAAGAGGAGTCGGATTACGCCTCCTCCATCTCGCCGGCTTCTTCGACGATCTGGTCCTGAACGTGGCGCGGCATGGCCTCGTAGTGGCTGAACTCGGCGTGATGGATTCCTCGGCCCTGTGTCATCGACCGGAGCGCGGTGGAATACCGGTAAAGCTCGGCCTCGGGCACCTGGGCGATGATTTTCTGGAAGACGCCTTCCGCCTCGATGCCCTGAATGCGGCCGCGCCGCGTATTGAGATCGCCCATTACGTCGCCGACGAAGTCCTCCGGCACGGTGATCTTGACGTTGTAGAT
Source organism: uncultured Rhodothermales bacterium (assembly GCA_964640145.1). Lineage (GTDB taxonomy): Bacteria > Bacteroidota > Rhodothermia > Rhodothermales > VXPQ01 > CAZXHQ01. The sequence goes on from CAZXHQ010000181.1 coordinate 797, forward strand.
CGGTTCGAGGATAGCGGGATTCGCCGAGCGAAACGCGTCGCGGAAGCACGCCCGCGCAGCCGTCTTAAAGGCCGCTTCATTCGAGTCGACAGGATGCATGCCGCCGTCGAAAATGACGACGCGGCAGTTGCCGACGGGGTAGCCCGCAATGGGCCCATCCTGCGTCGCGGCAAGCACCCCTTTCTGGATGGCGCCGAAGAAGCGGCGCATGTCGATGACGCCGCCGACGATGGCATCTACAAAATGAATCTTCGCCCCCCAGTCGGTCACGACCTCCGCCTCATTGCGGACGGAGATGTCCGACGGCGGCTGAAAGTCCCCATTGAGCGGCTCGACCATAATGGAGATGTCGGCGAACTGACCGGCTCCCCCGGTCTGCTTCTTGTGGCGATAGCTCGAACGCGCCTGACGCGTGATCGTCTCGCGATACGCGACGCGCGGACGGAAGAAGTCCACCTCCACGTTAAAGCGATGGGCCAGGCGGTAGCGGGCCACCTGAAGATGCATCTCACCCTGGCCGCCCAGGGTGATCTGTTTGAGATGCTGGTCGTGAACCACGACGAGCGCCGGGTCTTCTTCCTGGAGCTGATGCAGTCCCTGTGCTAACTTGTCCTCTTCGCCTTCGTGCACCGGACGGATGGCCGTCCGATAGCGAGGTTCCGGAAACTCGATGGGATGGATGACGACACGCGTGCCCTTGGGGCGCAACGTGTTGTTCGTATGCGTATTCTTCATTTTGACCAGCGCGCCGAGATCGCCGGCGACCATGCTCTGCACCGGATCACGTTCACGACCATTGATGGCAAACAGCTGCCCCAGCCGTTCCGTGGTGCTGGTCTGGGCATTCTCCAGATCCATCCCCTGGGACAGCGTGCCGGAGTAGACGCGCAGAAACGAATAGTCTCCGACGTGCTGTTCGGCCATCGTCTTGTAGACGAATGCAATCGGATCGCCGGAGGGATCGGCCTCGACGGGCTCCCCTTCGTCTACCTCGGCTGGAGGCATCTCATGCGGCGAGGGCAGCACGTTGTCGATAAAGTTCATCAGGCGCGAAACGCCGATCTCTTTGGTGGCGCTCGCCACAAAAATGGGGAAGAGCTGCCGCCTCAGCATGGCCTTATGGAGCCCTTCGCGCATCTCGTCCTCGTCGAGCTCGCCCTTCTCGAAGTACAGCTCCATGAGCCCTTCGTCGTTTTCCGCGATGTCCTCGATGAGCGTGGTGTGCAGCTCTTCGGCCTCGGCGCGAAACGCATCATCGATCTCGCTGACTTCAACTTCGCCGCCCGACTCCGGAAAGGTGAGCTGCTTCATGAGCAGCACGTCGATGATCGACCGCGTGCCCGACCCGGCCGGAACCTGAACGACGGTGGCGCCGCTTCCGAACCGCTCCTTGAGCTGATCGACGAGCATGCGGAAGTCGGCGTCGGATCGGTCCATGTGGTTGATGACGAACATGGACGGCATGTGGATCATCTCGCCGTACATCCAGGCCAGTTCGGTGCCGACCTGAACCCCTTCTACCGCATTCATGACGAAGACGGCCGTGTCGGACACCTTCAAGGCTGCGATCACCTCGCCGACGAAGTCGGGATACCCGGGCGTGTCGATGATGTTGATTTTATGCCCTTTCCACTCCGCGTGCAGGAGCGAGGCGAAGATCGACATCTGGCGCTCGTGCTCACTGGGATGAAAGTCGGAGACGGTGCTGTTGGTCTCAATGTCTCCCATTCGGCGAATGGCACCGCTGGAAAACAGCATGGCCTCTGCCAGCATGGTCTTACCACTACCCTGGTGCCCTACGAGGGCCACGTTGCGGATATGATCGGCGTCGTACACGTTCATGAACTTCCTCGGTGATCTTCAAAGATGAAGACGGCGGGCCGCAGAAACGGCGCGCGGTTGCGCCTGCAGCTGGTGAGGCGTCGCCTCGTCCCGGCAGGGCGTAGAAATCAACGCCAGGTCCTCCGCCATAGTCCGAAGGGGCACGACGGAGCGCGTCAAAACCAGAACCCGCACGGCGCTGCCTCGTCTAAAATACGCCCGGTCAAAACATAATCAAGATCACCCCGGCATTGATCCTACTCGCTCTGGAGACGGCCACGCCCGTGTGCAGCGTGGCGCTGTTGCGCGACGACGGCCTCGTCGCCCACGCTTCGCTCCACCGGCCGCGCGTGCACGCCGAGCACCTCGTCCCCATGATCGCCGACGTCCTTCGCGGGGCCGGCGTCGACCGGTCGGAGGTTACGGGCGTCGCCGTGTCGAGCGGCCCCGGCTCCTATACCGGCCTTCGAATCGGCGTGAGCACTGCGAAAGGATTTGCATCCGCCACCGGGGCTCGGCTCGTCTCCGTGCCGAGTCTTCGGGCTCTGGCCGAGCGCATCCGTCCGGCGGCCGCCCGGAACGACCGCATTGCCGCCGCGTTCGACGCGCGCCGCGACGAAGCGTATGCTGCCCTCTACCGGGTGAGCGGCGCAGCTTCGCTCGTGCCGGTGCGCGAGGCGGCGACCATACGCGCGGAGGAGTCCGCCGACTGGCTCGATGCGAGCGCGGGCAACGTGCTTTATCTGGTCGGCGACGGCTGGGTCAAGATGGCCGGGGCGCTCGGGCCGCTGTCATACCGTCTGATCGAAGGAGAAAACGCGATGGCATCGGCTACTACCGTCGCTTCCCTGGGAGCTGAGAAGCTTGCTCGGGGCGACGTCGAAGACATAGTCACGTTTGAACCGTATTATCTGAAAGAATTCGTAGCGACGAAGCCCGAGGCAACGGCCTTTGAAAAACTTTCGTTCTAACGGCGGCATCTTCTGCTGCTACCTTATTTGCTCGCCATCCGGCGAGCGGCGTGCGCCGCAATACCAGAGGGAGGGTGGCTCGTCGACGGGATGAGCCAGATACGCATTGGATAGTCTGGAGGTACACGACGACATGGCCTGGTTTAAGCGGCAGAAGGCCGGCATCCTGACCGACCTCAAGGAGCAGAATGAGACGCCGGAGGGTCAGTGGGTCAAATGCCCGAAAACCGGAGAGATCGTCAACCGCCGAGAGCTCGAGGACAATCTGCTGGTCGTTCCGAGTTCCGGATATCATTTTTCGATGAGCAGCCTCGGCTATTTCCGGACGGTCTACGACGGCGCCCAGTTCGAGCTGTTCGATGAGGACCTGCTCTCCACCGACCCCCTCACATTCACGGACCGGAAGGCCTACCGGATGCGGCTCGACGGAGCGAAGACGACGACCGGGATGAATGATGCGGCACGGGCAGCGATGGGCACGGTCGGGGGGCGTAAGCTCTCCGCCGCTGCGATGGATTTTTCGTTCATCGGGGGTTCGATGGGCTCGGTAGTGGGCGAGATCATCTCGCGAGCCATCAAGCGCGCCTGTTCCGAACGCGCCGCACTCCTGATCATCTCGCAGAGCGGCGGGGCGCGGATGATGGAGGGAGCGCTCAGCCTCATGCAGATGGCAAAGACCAGCGCACAGCTCAGCCGGCTCGACGATGCCGGCCTGCCCTACATCTCTCTTATGACGAACCCGACGACGGGCGGCGTGACCGCCTCCTTTGCCATGCTCGGCGATTTCAATCTGGCGGAGCCCGAGGCGCTGATCGGATTCGCCGGCCCGCGGGTGATTCGCGAGACGATCGGCCAGGACCTCCCTGAAGGCTTTCAAAGCGCCGAGTACCTGAAGAAGCAGGGATTCGTCGATTTCGTGGTCGATCGCCGTGAACTCCGCGACCGGCTGATGCAGCTCCTCAACCTCGTCATGCCCGACTAGCAGGCGCTCGTACTTCGGTGGAAGGTTGAAGGTTGAAGGTTCATCGAACCGGGTGTATCGATCAGGACCTAGAAACATTCGACCTTCAGCCTTCAAAGCCTCTATGTAGCCGCTCACAACTTTCCCACGCAGCCCGCCCTCGTGCAGACGCCGCAGCACATCTATCGCATTGTATTTACCGGCCTGAACGGAACGCTGCTCGACGCCGGGACTCAATCCTGGGAACCCGCGCAAGATGCAGTCGACGCCATCGTCGATCGGGACATCCCTCTCATCTTCTGCTCCTCGAAGACCCGTGCAGAACAGCTTGCGCTCCAACAGGAGATGGACCTCCACGAACCCATCATCGTGGAGAATGGGTCAGCCGTCTACTTCCCGCCCGGTTATTTCCGGGACCCCGTGCCGGGCTCGCGTCCGGCGGGCAGCACGTACGGCAGCGCCGCCGCGCTCGACGTCGTGGAGCTGGGCATACCGGCCGATCGCGTGCGCGAGCTGCTGGACGAGATTCGTCGGCAGACCGGACTCCGGTTCCGGCGGTACAGCGACATGTCGGTCGAGGAGATCGCGGAGGAATCCGGCCTCCAGATGGACGTAGCCGCGCAAGCGGCCGAGCAGGAGTTCAGTGATACGATCCGAGAGAAGCTGACGGCCGAGGAGTGGGACGACCTGTTTCTCGCCCTGGCCGAACGTGGATTGGCCTGCGTGGAGGGAGATCGATTCACGGACGTTTTTTCAGCGCTGACCGACAAGGGGCGGGGCGTACGGCTCGTTTCGGAGCTGCTGCGCCGCGAAGTGGGACCGATCGAGACGATCGGCATCGGTAACGGCCCCGGCGACGCCGACCTGCTCGCTGCCGTCGACCGCCCGTTCCTCGTGCAGCAGCCCGACGAAACGTGGGAGGAGCTCGAGATCGAAAACCTGACGAAGGTCGAGGGCGTCGGCCCCCGAGGCTTTACACGGGTCGTTGCGGATTTCGTCCTGCCTGAAGAAGCCTGACGCCGGCGCCGAGGTCTGCCTGTCGGGCGAGCTTTGCAGAACGACGAGTCCTGACAATGCGCGTGCCGATGATCCCGACGATCACGTCGTCATTCCGGCTGCGCGGTTCTCCGCCCACCGCTCGAACTCGTCGTCGACGTAATGGACGTCCCAGCCCCGCCGAGCCAGAAAGGAGGCCGATGGCGCCGACCGAATACCGGCCGAGCAGTGAACGACGAGCGACCGGTCACGCGGCAGGTCTCCCATCCTCTCCGGCAGCCGCGTGTACGGCGCGTGCACGGCGCCCGGCATGTGCCCCGCTTTGAATTCCCAATTGTAGCGCACGTCCACCACCTGATAGCCGCGATCCAGCAGGCGCTCCGCTTTCGCGAAATCGATTTCCGGTATGGAGCCGGCCGGAGCTCCTCCGTCGAGATAGGTGGACAGCTCCGACGGCTCTACGTACCCCTCTAACCTGTCGAATCCGATGCGAAGCAGGGAGCGCACGGCCGCGTCGACGTCGCTTCGATCGATGACCAGTACCAGCGCCGTCTCGGGATTTTCGACCAATGAACCCACCACCGTTGGAAACGTCTGGCCGAACGGTGCGAACTGAGCACCTCGGGCGTGGCGCTTCATGAACTCGCCGCGGTCTTTCCGTGCATCGATGAGCAACACCTCATCGCCCAGGGAACGCAGATCGTCGACGGTGAGGTGAGCCGCTTCGATGCGTCCGCTCGTCAGGGGTACGCCGTCCCGATTCAGCGTTTTCATGCGGCCGAAATAGAGGGGCGGCTCGGGCTGGTCGGCGAGAATGGTCTGCACGAAGGCATCTCTGTCGCCCTGCGCGGCGCGCAGTCCATCGTTGTGGGACCGTTCGTATCCCACGGTTGAGTGGGGGACGGCCCCCAGGTTCTTACCGCAGGCGGAACCGGCTCCGTGGCCCGGCCAGACCTGAAGATGATCCGGCAAGTCGAGGAACGTGCGAGCAGAGTCGTACAGGCGCCGCGCCGACGAAACCATAGCCCCCTGCTCCCCGGCCGCCGATTCAAGCAGATCCGGCCTGCCCAGATCTCCCACGAACACGAAGTCGCCCGTGAGGATGCCCATCGCAACGTCCGTACCGCCATCCGTCACCTTTAGCGATAGATGCTCAGGCGTATGGCCCGGTGTGTGGATGACGTCGAGGGTCACGTTTCCGACGGCGAAGGCATCCCCGTCATGAAGAAATCGAACGCCGTACGGCTCGGAACGAGCCCACTCGTACTTCCACGACTTATTGCCTTCGCCGGAGAGGTAGACGCGAACGTCCTCGCGTTCGGCAAACGCTCGAGCGCCCGAGAGGAAGTCGGCATGAATGTGCGTCTCCACCACGGCCGTGATAACGAGGTCTTCCTCGGCGGCCGTCCGGAGGTAGCGGTCGATGTCGCGTTCGGGATCGACGAGGACGGCTTCACCCGTCTGCTGGCAGCCGATCAAATAGGCGTACTGCGATAGACGGTCGTCGGCGATCTGTCGAAAAAGCATAGGCGGACATTTCGAGCTGTTTCGAGCGGGCGCGCTTCTTATCGAATCTCCGGCTCGCCCGTGAGATCCTCCGGTTACGCATA
>CAZXHQ010000182.1:0-1230 GCA_964640145.1 uncultured Rhodothermales bacterium
CATCATCGCGCGAATCGACATCTTTCAACTTGAGGATGACCAGCGGACCCTTCTTGTTGACCTGGTATCGGACGCGCTCGACGCCCACCGGACGAGCCGTGCCCGCCGTAGTACCCACAAACAGGTCGGCAAGGTCCTCAAACCGCTCCGGGTCGTCGGTTTCCGGTATCACCTTCACCTCGCCCTCCAACCCGTGGGCGCGCCAGATGCGCCCCATCAGGAGAAGGGAGTCGGTCTGGAGATCGTCGGGCATGGCACGTCAAATCGGTGGTTAGCGCAACGGCGCTATTTCTCTTTCTCGTCTTCGCTCTCTTTCTCTTCAGCCGCGTCGGTGGTCTCGTCCTCGGCCGCTTCGGCCTTCGCCTCCACGTCCGCCTCCTCGTCTTTCTCCGCCGCCGTCGCCTCGGCGGCTTCGTCTTCGTCAGCTGCCGTCGCTTCGGCGGGTTCTGCTTCCTCGGCCGCCGTCGCCTCGGCGGGTTCTGCTTCCTCGGCCGCCGTCGCCTCGGCCGGTTCAGCTTCCTCGGTCGCCGTCGCTTCGGCCGGTTCTGCTTCCTCGGCCGCCGTCGCCTCGGCGGGTTCTCCTTCCTCGGCCGATGGAGCCGCTTCGCCGGAAGGCTCCTGGTCCGACGACGGTCCTTCGTCAGGCGCCGTCTTCGCCTCCGGAGGTTCGGCCGTCTCCGCCCCAGCCTCTTCGGTCGCGGCGTCGCCGGCCTCGGCGGCTGCCTTGTTGGCTACTTCCTGTGCCTTGCGTGCCTCCTCGGCCGCCTGCGCCCGTTCTTCGGCGGCCTTCTTCTTGGCCTCCTCCGCCTCAGCCTTAGCCCTGGCCTCCGCTTCGGCGCGGCGCTTGGCCTCTTCAGCCTCCTGTTCGGCTACGCGCTTCTTCTCTTCCTCGAGCGCTCGCTGACGGCGTGCCCGAGCCGTGTCCTTCACCGAAGCGCCCAGCTTCTCGAATCGATGCTCACGATGGGCCGCCACGGCTTCCTCGATCTCTTCCTCCGACTTGCCCTTCACCCGGAGGTGATGCTCCAGAAGAATACCTTCGCGGCTCAGAAGATCACGCACGGTATGGGAGGGCTGGGCGCCCTGCGAGAGCCAGTAGTGAATACGTTCGATCTTGAGATCGACCGTCGAGGGCTCCGACAGGGGGTTGTATCGCCCTAGATCTTCGATGAAGCGACCGTCACGTGCTCGGCGCGAGTCTGCGGCGACAACGGCCCAGACCGGGAGTTT
>CAZXHQ010000182.1:1330-7136 GCA_964640145.1 uncultured Rhodothermales bacterium
ATGATCGCCTCGATCCCCTTGAACGCGTCGTCGTCGACATCCAGATCCCGAATCTGCCGTCCCACGCCTGGAATCATGCCGATGAGCTCGCGCAGCGAACCCATGTTCTTGATTTTCTGAAGCTGTTCGTAGAAATCGGCAAGGTCGAAATCTTGCGAGCGGATCTTCTTCCGCAGCCGTTCGGCCTGGCGCTCGTCATACTGTTCCTGCGCCTTTTCGACGAACGACACGACGTCGCCCATTCCCAGGATCCGCTGCGCGATGCGATCCGGGTAGAACGGGGTCAGCGCGTCGAGCTTCTCTCCCATCGACGCGAACTTGATGGGCTTGTCGACGACGGAGCGAATCGAGAGAGCCGCGCCGCCTCGCGTGTCTCCATCGAGCTTGGTGAGCACGACGCCGTCGTAGTCGAGCTGCCTGTTGAACTCGAGCGCCGTGTTGACGGCGTCCTGCCCCGTCATGCTGTCGACCACGAAGAGAATTTCATCCGGATCGACGGCCTCCTTGATGGAGGTCACCTCCTCCATCATGCGCTCGTCGATGTGGAGCCGACCGGCCGTATCGATGATGACCACGTCCCGGGCCGTTCCCCGGGCCTCGACGACGGCTTCCGAGGCGACGCGTACGGCGTCCTGCACGGGCTTGCCGTCTTCCAGAATCGAGTACACGGGTACCTTGATCGAATCGGCCAGCGTCCGGAGCTGGTCGACGGCTGCCGGACGATAGACGTCGGCGGCGGCCAGCAGCGGCGCGCTCCCCTGCCCGTGAAAATATTCCGCCAGCTTGGCGCAGAAGGTCGTCTTGCCCGACCCCTGGAGGCCCGCCACAAGAATGACCGTGGGCGGGTTCTGTGCCAGCTCGACATCGACCTGCTCGTCGCCGAGGAGATGGACCAGTTCGTCGTAGACGAGCTTGACGAGCTGTTCGCCGGGCGAGACGGACGTGAGCACGTCCTCGCCAAGCGCTTGCTCCTTGACGCGATCGGTGAAGTCGCGTGCGACCTGATAGTTCACGTCCGCATCCAGCAACGCTCGCCGAATCTCGCGCATCGTATTGGCGATATTCAGCTCGTTGATTCGCCCCTGGCCGCTTACATTCTTCAGCGCACCCTCAAGCTTCTCTGAAAGGCTCTCAAACATGTAGGTTCAAAGGCTCACGCAGACGTTCGCGGAAATAAAAGAAGGCTCCCGCCGTAAAGATGGACAGCGAAGCCTTGATGCACGGGATGGTGCAGACCAGGAAGAATACGATTACGCGGGCCCGAGATCAAGCCATCGAGGGAGGCATGCCGGACCGTCGCTACGTACCTTTTTAACAGCCGTCTCGAGTACGCAGCAGTTTCAATGCATGATCCATCAGGGCACTCGCAAGGCGGCCGAATTTCGGTTCCTACGCGTTTTTTCACGCGCACGCCACATTACAACCGGTCCATTTCAGCCTTTCGTGCGATGACGACCGATCTTCCGGATTCGCCTTCGTCAAAAAAAGAGGAGCTTCGAGCGCGGTTTCGTGCTTACCGGCGCACGCTCGGCGACGCCGCGTACGAGCGGCTCAGCCTGGCCATCGTGGAGCATGCGGCCGCTCTGCCGGCCCTTCGTTCGGCCCGCCGCGTACATATTTACTGGCCCCTCATCGATCGACGTGAGGTCGACACCCGCCCCCTCATCGCTCGCCTCGAATCGAAAGGAGTGGAAATCGTTCTACCCGTAGTGGCTTCATTCGAGCGAGGCCGGAATCCGCTCATGAGCCACGTCCGATATCCCGGCGCCGAGAAGCTCCGGAAGAATCGGTGGGGCATCGCCGAACCTGAAGGCGGAGAGGATGTCGACATTGCCACGCTCGATGCGGTCGTGGTGCCGGCCCTCGGTGCCGGCCGCAACCGGCACCGCATCGGACAGGGGCGCGGCTACTACGACGCGTTTCTGGCTGGTGTCGCGGCTCCGAAAATCTGTCTCATCTACGACGCCTGCCTCGTCGACGTCGTACCCTTCGAGGAGCACGACGTCGCGATGAACGCCGTCGTAACGGAACGAGAGACGCTAAGGGAGCTTCCGCTGTAACCTGTGATGGACATGGACGTACTACACCTGCAACCCGGCATAGTCAGTACGGAGGCATGAAGACACGCTCACAAGGTCAGAAGGCTTCACGAGAGGAACACGCTCGCGTTCTGGAGAACCATCTCGAGTCGCTGGATCTCGAGGCGCTTTCGGACGACGAGCTGGAGCGGCTGCTGTTCGAGGAGAGCTCCGGATCGGAAAAAGGTTTCTGGAACCTGCCCACCATCGCAGGCCTCTCGCTTATCGTCGTCGGCGTCGCTTATATCTTCCAGGAGCTGGGGATGTGGAACGGCTTCGACGTCAGCGTCCTCGCCGAAATGTTGCCCTGGCTGGCCGGGATTCTGATCATTCTGCTCGGCTTCGGCGTGCTCTCGTGGCGTCCAAAGCGAAAGCGGAATGTAAAAAAGGGCGTACAGGTGCCCAGCGGGAAGGAGACGCTCGTCGTCGAGTCCGGGTCGGAGAAGGACGAGGATAAGAAGCGCCTCACGCGCTCACGGAATAAGAAGATCTCCGGGGTCGCGGCCGGCATCGCAGAGTACTTCAACATCGACCCGACGCTGGTGCGCATCGCCTTTGTGGTCGGCTTGATCGCATCAGGGGGACCTCCTCTCATACTGGCATATATCATCCTCGCCATCGTCATGCCGGAGCCGGAGAAGAACACGTCGGAAGCTCGCGTGACCATCATAAAGGACTCATAGATCGATTATGGCTTCCTCAAAACGACTCACGCGCTCGACCTACGATCGCATGATCGCAGGCGTGTGCGGCGGACTCGCCGAGTACTTCGACGTCGATTCGACGCTCGTACGCGTTGCCTTCGTGCTGCTGAGCGTCCTTTCTGCCGCCTTTCCAGGGCTTATCGTCTATATCATTCTCTGGCTGGTCGTCCCTGAAGCGTAGGGATCGAATCGGCAATATCTTCCAGCTCTCCGATCACCTTCCCGACGAGCAGGCGCTGCGTCGGACGCCGCTGCTCCCTCCGCGCGGCGAAACGGCCGAGACGCGCATCGACCGGAGCGATGGAGCCGGAGAGGTCGCCCCCACTCGTGCGGCGAAACAGCCCGGCGGCTGCAGCCGGTAGGAATGTCACGACGTCGGTTCGAAGGTACACTCCGCAGTAGGGTGCGCCCCGGTCCGCAGACGACCGGCCGATCGGCACGGTCGTTGTATACGGAGGATGCAGTGCAGGCCCACGGCCACAACGGCGCACCCGCGATCGGCCGGTAGGCGAAAGATCCTGAATCATCCCCTAATACGACATCCTTCCGTGAATACGCTGACGTGCTGTGAGGGTCGATGCGCGTGCTCCGCCAGCCGCGCCGACCACGAGCCCGAAGGGCGACTGACGGTAGTGCAGACTTATGGCGAGGAGGCTCGACGACGCGGAGCGCGATGCAGCGGCACGCATGTGTTAGCGTAGTTGCAAATTGATGTACTTACCCATGATCCAAGACGTTCGACCCAGACGGTATGAGGGGGTCAGAGTGCTCGTCGCTGACGACAGTTCGATCAACCGGCGCCTGAGCAGGCTGCTGCTCGAAATGGTCGGTTGCAGCGTGACGTGCGCGGCAAGCGGATTTCAGGCCGTCGAATCCTACCGGGGCCGGGAGTTCGATCTGGTGCTCATGGACTTCAATATGCCCGGCCTCAACGGCTTCGAAGCAACGGAGATGATTCGCAACCTCGAGCATGCCCGCGGCAGCCGCCGGCACGTGCCGATCATCGGGGTTACGGCGTTCGCTCTGCCGACCGACCGCAACTACTCGATTCGCCGCGGGATGGATGACTGCCTGATCAAACCGCTGCGCAAGCAAATGATCGTCGACACGCTCGGCCGGTGGCTCAACATCCAGTCGTTGAGCGCCTAGCGCGTGCGGCCGCAGAGACCGCGCGCCCTCATCCTTCTGTGCCTGCGGGTAGGAATCCGGCAATCGCTACGTGTAGCTGCTCGGGGTGGATGTTTTTTGCAATAACGGCATTCGCTTCGTCGAGCGTCACCGCTTCCATCTCATCGGGGAAGCGGTCGAGGTAGCCGACGTCGAAACCGCGCTCCGCATTCTTGAGAAGCGACGACGCCAGACCGGACGTAGTCGCCAGACCGACCTTGAAGGCGCCGATCACGGTCGTCTTCTTGTCAGCCAGCTCATCCTCTCTGACCCCCTCGTCTACGAATCGGCGGACCTCTCCGATCGTCTCCTCGACGCCGCGCTCGACGCTCTGCCGCGACAACGTCACCGCAACCTGCCAGTGACCGGTGTACTGCGTGGAGATGCCATAGAGGCCCGAGCGGATCCCGTACGTCAATCCCATCTCGTCCCGGATCGTCTGCATGAGCCGAGCGGAGAAATTTCCGCCCAGCACGTAGTTGGCCAGGTAGGCCGGAATATATTCAGGATCATCTCGGCGAAAGGTGACCGCGTGCCCTATCCGCACGTCCACGTTTTGCTTGTCCTCGATGCGAACCATCGATCGGCCGCCCTCGCCCGGTTCGGCCGACGACGCGAAGGCCGCCGGAGCGGAATGCTCCTCCCACCCCTGGAAGTGCGATTCCACGGCGGCCACGGTCGCCTCCACATCCACGTCGCCGACGACGACCAGCGTGAAGGCATTCGATCCGAAATGACATGCATGAAAGTCCCGTACCTCGTCGGCGGACACCGCATCGAGGCGGTGCAGACGCTCACGGGGCTCCGGCGTGTAGTTCGGGTGCGCACGCGGATACACGTGCCTGGTCAACGAGCCGGAAGCCTGGGCCCCCGTCTGTTCCATCGAACGCCGTATCGAGGCTGCCATCCGTGCCCTGGCCTTCTCGAACTCGGCCTTATCGAAGAGCGGCTCACGAAGCTGCTCGGCCACCAGAGCGAGTACGTCGGGCACGTCCTCCTTCAGCGCCCGCCCGGACAGGTCGACGTAGAGACCGTCCGAGGAAAAATCCACCTCGGCGCCCTTGTTCTCGAGCAGCTCGGCGACGGCGAACCGGTCCCGGCGCTTCGTCCCTTTGTCGAGCAGCGAGACGACGACGTTCTGCAGGAGGTCCTCCCCATCCTCGAAACGAGGATAGGTCATGAACGAGCCTCGCCACGTGACGACCGACCGCACCGGGGTCGGGAGCATCAGAAGCCGGCATGGACCGACACGTCGCTCCGTGACGCGCTCGGCGAAGGACTGGAGCCTCGAGTGCTCTGTCAGAGTCGTGCTGCTCATGAGGCGAGGGCCTGAATGGGTACGTAGCGGGCGACGGTGCGGGCATCCTCCAGGAAATACGCTCGGGCCACGCGCTGTACATCTTCCCGGGTTACTCGTTCGATGCGCTCGCGGATCGTCGTATAAAGGCGCCAGTCGCCGGCGGCGATGGCCTCGTTCAGCTGGGTGGCCGCGGCGTAGGGACCGTCCCTGTCGAACGCTTCCTGGGCCTTCCGCTGATTTTTGGCGCGCTGCAGCTCCTCTTCCGTGATTCCGTTCTGCCGGATCTCCTCGAACACCGCAAAGGCGGCCTCCTCCACGTCTTGATGCGATCGATCCGGCGCGAGCATGGCGAAGACGTAGACGAGACCCGGATCGCGGAAGCGCGACACGCTGCCGAAGAGGTTCGTGGTGAGCCCGCGGTCGGTCAGGTGCCGGTACAGGCGGCTGCTCTTTCCCGAGGTGAGTACGACGGAGAGCACGTCGAGCGCATCGGTATCCGGACTCAGTCCCGAGGGCGATTTGTACCCGATCATGACGGCACCGAGCTGTCCGGCCTG
>CAZXHQ010000183.1:0-7132 GCA_964640145.1 uncultured Rhodothermales bacterium
GAGGTCATCACCAGCCTGAAGAACCCTGCGGCCGATCCGCACATGGACGCCCTGCGGTTCATCAATTCCGCGGGCTCGTGGTCGCCCGACGGTCGGCGCCTCGCGTTCGTTTCGTTCGCCGAGGGCGACAACCAGATCTCCATCTTCCACGTCGAGGACCGCTCGGTACGACGGCGGATCTCCGTCGAAGGCGTCTCGGCCATGACCAACCTGGCCTGGTCGCCCGACGGATCCTCCATCGCCTTCACCGGGCTCGACGGAGGCATCAGCGATCTCTACGTCCTCAATCTCGAGACGAATGCCGTCCGCCAGCTCACCGACGATCGCTTCGCCGACCTCCAGCCCGACTGGTCGCCGGACGGTCGCTACGTGGCGTTTACGACAGACCGCGGACCCGGCGGGACGGACTTCGAGACGATGGATTATGGGAGCAACCGACTCGCCGTGTTCGACATGGAGACCGAGGAGATCCAAGTCCTTCGTCCGTTCGGAGATGCGCTCCACCACAACCCGCAGTTCTCGCCGGACGGGCGCAGCCTCTTCTTCATCAGCGACCAGGACGGCTTCAAGGACGTCTACCGGCTCGACCTGGCTTCGGACCAGCCGTATCGTGTCACGAACCTCGTGACGGGTGTCAGCGGGATCACCGCGATGTCCCCGGCGATGTCCGTGGCGGACCAGAGCGGCCGCATGATGTTCTCCGTCTACGCCGACAATGAGTACACGGTCTATGGGCTCGAGCGTGATGAGCTGGAGGGGACGCCGGTAGAGGCCCGCGCTCCCGAATACGTCGCGACGGCCGGAATACTGCCCCCCATCCGTGCACTGAACGAAGGCCTGGTCGGCAACTACCTCAACGATCCGCTCACGGGCCTGCCGCCCGCCAGTCAAGGTCTGGCGAGTACGGAGTACCGTCCGAGCCTGCAGCTCGATTACGTGGCGCCCCCGACGGTCGGCGTCTCGGCCGGAGGTGCCTTCGGCACGCAGCTCGGCGGCGGCATCGGATTCTTTTTCTCCGACATGCTCGGCAACCGAAATCTGTCGGTCGCCGTGCAGGCGCAGGGCACGGTGAAGGATATCGGCGGGCAGGCTACATATCTGGATCTCGGCGACCGGCTCAACTTCGGCGCCATGGCCGGTCACATCCCACTGCTCTACGGATTTTCAATGGGCGGATTTTCGGAAGGCTTCCGGGTCGTCGAGCAGCTGCGCCAGCGCATCTTCATCGACCAGATCGCCGGCATCAGCCAGTATCCATTCAGCCAGACGCGGCGGCTCGAAGCCAACGTCGGATTCGTGCGCTACGGTTTCGACAACGAGGTCGAACAGTTCGTCATCGCCCCGAACGGGGCGGTCGGTCGCGATCGGATCAAGCCCGAGGACTCCGAATTCTTCACGGGTGTGAGCGAGCGGGAGCCTATCTACTTTTTCCAGGGCAGCCTGGCCTACGTGGGCGACTATTCGTTCTTCGGCTTCACCTCGCCCATCAACGGGGGGCGGTTTCGGTTTGAAGTCTCGCCCCAGGTGGGCAGCTCCACCTACCTGTCCGCCGTCGCAGACTACCGCCGGTACTTCTACCTCCGGCCGGTCACGCTGGCCGCCCGCGGGCTCCACATCGGCAATTACGGCGCGCAGGTCGGAGACTTGTTCGCCACGCAGTATCTGGGCTATTCCTATTACCCCGGATTCATTCGCGGATACAACTTCAGATCCTTCGACGCATCGGAGTGTACGCCGAGCCAGGAAGCCGGACGGGCCGTCTGCCCCGAGTCGAGCCGGCTGCAGGGCACGCACATCGCCATGTCGAGCGTGGAGCTGCGCTTCCCGCTGCTAGGCACCGAACGGCTCGGGCTGATCAACTTCCCGTACCTGCCCACGGAGCTGGTGGCGTTTGCCGACGCGGGCGTCGCCTGGACGGACGACGATCCGCCGACCATCGCGTTTGAGCGGGAATCGAGCGATCGCATCCCCGTCGTAAGTACGGGCATCTCCGCCCGTATGAACATCCTGGGCTATATCATCCTCGAATCGTACTATGCGTATCCCTTCCAGCGGCCCAACGCAGGATGGCAGCTGGGCTTCAGGCTGTCGCCCGGCTGGTGACGGGAGCTAGCGGCTGCGTGCATTCCACCAGCTCGACGAATTCCCGCGCAGAGCCTGCGTAGGTCCCGGAACGGCGCTCCGGGCCGGGGCCCTGCGTTCCCGGCGCGCTTTTTGAGACGGTCGACTGCAAAGCCGGCCGTCTCGTGCATTTCAGTCCATCGCGGATTCTCTTCCACGCCGGTACGTGGAGGCGCGGTCGGCCGGATGATCCCTCGTTCCAGCCGTCCGTCTTCCATGTACAACGTTCCACCCACCGGAAAAAAATACCGGGTCGCCGCCGGCCTGATCGCCGTCCTGCTGCTGGGCCGATGCGACGTTCCGACCGAGCCGCCCCGCGTGGATCTGACGACAGGGTTCAACGCTCCGCTGCTGGTCGAGAAGACGTTCGTGCTGCTGGGTCCCAGCGACACGGGCTTCGATGCGCTCATCGACACCACGTCGAGCGACTTCGGATCGATGCTCAGCGTCGATCCATCCGACCAGACGATCGCCCTCTATCAGGAGACAGATGGCTTCCACACGGACCTTTCCGAACGCTTTCTTCCAAGCGTCGACGTGGCGCCCATCGACGTCTCCTTCTCGGCCGACGAGATTGCGGCGGCGGAGAACGGAGGCGGCTCGCAGGATGAGACATGGTTCAAGCCGAACGGCGAGTCGTTCGGGACCACCGACGCGGCCGCGCTTGGCGTTGAGGGCGTCCGTTTCGACGGCGATGCGGATTACGCCCGTCTGAGCGCCGGCTGGCTTCGAATCGAGAGCCTCGTCAACGAGTTCGACATGGCCTTCGAAGACCTGCTGATCAGCGTCCCATCCCTGCGGCACGCACCCTACGGGGCCGGCGACACGCTCGTCATCCATTTCCGGGACGTGGTCAGCGTGCCGGAAGACCACCTCTTTCGGATGATCGATCGGCAGAGCGGCCCCCGCGACGAATCGGTCGACCTGACCGGCTATCGGCTCTACCCGCAAGGAAACGAGATCACGTATTCCGTGCTGGGCCGGAACGAAACCTCCGACGAGGCGCGAATCATCCAGAGCACCGACCGTCTGCGCCTTGCGGTGCGCATCGAGGACGCGGCCGTGTCGGATCTCAACGCCGACATCGACCCGCTCGACGTGTCCGTTTCCGACGACGCAAACGGGGACGGCCGGGTGGACGTGCTGGACGACAATGAGGCGGGCGTGACGGCCTTCGATGGACTGAACCTCTTCGAGGATGTCGACCTGAGCGACGTTCAGCTGGCCGGATCGGAGCTGCGCCTGCGCATCCGGACCAACGTCGCCGCGGACTTCGCGCTCTATGCCGTGATCGCGGGTGTGGGCGAGGCCGGTGAACCGGTGTACCTGAAGGGACGTGGTTCCGCCGCGGTCGATCCCGCCGATCCGTTCACACCTCCGTTTTCAGCGGGCCCGGCTCTCGTGGATCCCGCCGACATGATCCGCCTGGAGGTCGCCGGAGCTTCGTCGCCCGATCAGGCCGCCGAGCGAACCGTCGTGCTCGACGCGGAGAATTCGAACATAGATGCCTTCGTCTCCCGGGTACCGAGGCAACTGCGCGTAGCTGCCCGGATGGTCATCCAGCCGGACGGCGGGCGCGTCCATCTGCGCACGCCCTTTCTTCTCGAGACCTCCATCGGCACGAGCATCCCGCTTGCCGTCACGGGCGGCTCTTCCTTCCACACGTCCTTCGGTGCCGACCTGTCTGCCCTCGAAGGTGCAGCGGCCGACGCCGGCGACGTGGCGGTCGTGCGAAGCGAGCTCGAACTGGACTATGCGAACAGCCTTCCGCTGGGGCTCGACCTTCAGGTGGACGTGCTCGACGGCGCCGGCAGCGTCGTGGCGTCGTTTCCGAAAGACGGTGAGACCTTGCACGTCGAACCGGCCGCCACCGATGCAGCCGGCCTTGCCGAGCAGCCCGGGAAAGGCCGCTTCACGATCGGCGCCTCGCGAGCGGATCTGGAGGCACTCAGCCGGGGCGAACGGATCAGGCTGCAGTTTGCCCTCACGACCGACGGCGACGGTCGTGCCCGGCTCCGCGCCACGGACACCTTCACCATGCGCCTGCGCGGTCGTTTCGACGTCCGGATACGCGTCGATTGATCACTTACCATCCGCCTACACGATGAATTTCTTCCAATCGCTCACCGGACCTCGCACGCTGGCCCTGCTCGCCATCGCGCTGCTCTGGCAACCGGCATCCCTCACAGGCTCGGCGCAGACGCTGCCCTATAGCGTCCGGTCCCTCGGCATGGGCGGGGCGGGGCCGTCCTCCGTCCGCGACCACGGCTCTATTTTCCTCAATCCGGCTAACCTGGTGTACGACGACCTGGGCGGACGCATCGTGCTCAGCCTGATGCCGACGCGCGTATCGGGAGGCGGAAATCTCGCGCAGTTCGGATTCTATAACGACGGGCTGACCGGAGGCACGATGACCGATGCGCACAAGCAGGAGCTCATCGAGGCGTGGTTCGGACCCGCTGAACGCAATGCGATGCGCTATGTCGGCATCACTGCAGGCGTCGTCCCCCTTGCGCTGGCCGCCCGCGGTCCCAACTGGGGCGCCGGCTTCGCGGTACAGGCTCGCAGTCACAACAGCATGGGCGTCAACCGGGGGCTGGTGGACCTGGCTCTTCTCGGGTTGACCGACGAGCGGACGGTGCCGGTCGACGGCCGGATCGAGTCGATGAATACCGTCCACCTCACTCTCGCCTTCAGCCGCCGCCTGCCGGCCCGGCGGCTCGCCGTCGGCATCGCTCCGACGCTCATCCTCGGCACGAGCTACGCCCGGGGCAGCATGAATTCAACGGTCGACGTGCTCGAGGATGCCCTCATCCACCGTTTCGACTACACGTTGCGCGCGGCGGGAAGCTATTCGCAGGACGTGTTAAACCGCTACGGGCTGCTCGGCGCCGTAGAGCCCACCGATGGGCCCGTCCGAAATCCGTTCGGATCGGTTGCCGGTACGGGCGCGGGGGTCGACGTCGGCGTCACGTATGAGCTGCGTCCCGACGTATCGGTTGCGGCCAGTCTTACGGACGTGGGCTTCGTCACATGGAAGAAGGATGCGCGGCTCGTGACGCCCCTGCGTTCGGAATTCCGGTTCGAAGGATTCGACCTGGACATCGATCGAATCAACGATGAGTTTGAGGGCCGCTTCGGCGAGTATGTTGCGCACGTGGTGGACAGTCTGGCCCGGGATGCCTACGGAACGGTCGAGCGCGAAGACATCTCATTCACGACCGCCGCGGCCGCCGTCTTCCATTCGGGAGGGACCGTGTACTTTGCAAACCGTCTCGGTGCGCTCAGCGCCGGCACGTCTGTTCCGCTCAACAGGGCGGCCGGAAATCTGACCCGGCGGCCTTCCGCCTATGTGGGAACGGAATACCGGCTCGGCCGACGCTATGGCATTCCGCTTCGCGCGGGCGTCCGGATCGGCGGAGTGAGTGCGCTCAGCATGGCCGTCGGCGTCGGATTCCACACGCCCTTGTGGGAGTTCGGCCTCAGCGCCGCCGCCACACCCTCGAGCGAGGCTGCCGGCGGCGGGATGCGGCTGACCGTCGGCGCCTCGCTGCTGACGTTTCGATTCGGACGCTAGGTCGAGGGCTCACACCGTGAGCTCGCCGCGGAGGACGGTTACGGCCTTCCCCTTCAGGAGCACGCGGTCGCCGGCCACCTCCACGCCCACCGTCCCTCCCCGCGCCGAGGCCTGATAGCCTATCAGGTCCGACTTGCCCAGCTTATCCATCCAGTAGGGACCCAGGCAGCAGTGGGCGGATCCGGTTACCGGGTCTTCCGGGATGCCGAAGCGGGGAGCGAAATAGCGTGAGACGAAATCGTAGGAATCACCCGCGGCATGCGCCGTCACGATTACGCCTCGCATGCCCATTTGCTCGATCGCGTGCAGGTCCGGTGTCAGGGACCGAACCGTTGCTTCATCGGCCAGCTCGACGAGCACGTCCAGCCGATTGCTGCCGATATAGACCGGCTCGCCGCCGAGGGCACGGGCAATGCCCATCTGTTCGTCGAGCGGTTCCGGCTCCTCCGCCGGGAAATCCATCATGATCCATTCCTCGCCCTGCTGGGCGGAAAGACGGCCGCCTGTGGTCTCGAAGACGGCGCGCTCGCCGGGGGCGAGATGGCCGTCCTCCCAGAGAACGTGCGCGGTCGCCAGGGTAGCGTGGCCGCACAATTCCACCTCCGCAATCGGTGTGAACCACCTGAGGTCGTAGGTTGCGTCCCTCCGATCGGTCAGGAAGGCCGTCTCGGAGAGATTCATCTCGGCGGCGACGTGCTGCAGCCATTCGTTGGTCGGATAGTCGTCGAGCAAGACGACGGCCGCCGGATTTCCCGAGAAGGGCCGGTCGGTGAACGCGTCGACCTGGTAGATGGGATGAGGCACGTTGACGTTCGGTTCGCAGGTGGGGCCGCGCGGAACCCTTATGATAGCAATCTCACGTGACGGCTACTACCTCGCCGCACCGTCATTCGGCACAATCCTTCGAGATGTTTTCCATATCTTGTTGACTGTGACGGAGGTCCAGATCGCTTTTCGGCGGCCGGCGCAGCTCGGCGTTGTCGACGACGAAATCCAGACGTCCGAACGTCCCCACGGCCCGCTCGACGCATGGCGCCGCAGCGGCCCGCTACGATATGTCGCCGCCGGAGGCCGCTGCGCGGCCTCCGCTCCGCTCGTTCTCGTCGATCACCGTTTCGGCGGGGTCGGTCGGAAGCCCGTTGACGGGCACGGCCGCGACGGCCGACGCGAACCGTTTCGAGACAGCCTCGGAAATACCTGTCGGGCCGCCGGTGACACCCAGAAGACGCCTTCTATGTACGATTTCTTCCGAACGACGCTCTTCAAACTGGACCCCGAGTGGGCTCATCGGCTGGCGACGGCGGCGGCGTGGACGGCCCAGGCAACGCGCGTGGACCATTTACTGGAAAATTCCCTCGAGTTTGACGACATCCGACTCGAACAGTCCATCTGGGGGCAGGGCTTCTCCAATCCGATCGGTCTGGCCGCCGGCTT
>CAZXHQ010000184.1:0-7107 GCA_964640145.1 uncultured Rhodothermales bacterium
GAGCTCCGGCGAGAGGCCGCTTTCGTCGATAATTCGGATGAGCCACGAGCGGTCGCCGTCCTCGGACCGCTCGATCGCCCGGAGCAGGAGGTACGTCTTTTTCCCCTCCACGAGATCGCCGCCGATCGGCTTGCCCCAACGGGCGTCGCTGGCCGTCAGATCGAGCAGGTCGTCCTTTATCTGGAAGGCTCGTCCGGCATTCAGCCCGATGCGTCGAAGCATCTGCAGGTCATCCCCCTCCGCGTCGCCGAGCATCCCGCCGAGCTCCAGAGACGCCTGAAGCAGCGCCCCGGTCTTACGATCGACCATGTCGAGGTATTCGTCGACCGACACATCCCCCCGCTTCTCGAACTCCTTGTCGAGCATCTGACCCTCGCAGAGCCGGGCCACCATTTCCTGAAACCGTCCTACCAGCCGCGCAGCGCGGCGGGGAGAGGAGCGGGCAAGCAGCTCATAGGACAGGCCCAGCATGTAGTCGCCGCACAGAATGGCCGTGCCCTCGTCCCACTTCACGTGGACCGTCGACCGCCCGCGGCGCTCAGCGGCATGGTCCATGATGTCGTCATGGACAAGCGTGAAGTTGTGAAAGATTTCGACGGCGAGAGCGGCGGGCAGCGCCTCCTCGTCCTCCACGCCGTAGGCGCGGGCTACGAGGAGAAGGAGAATGGGGCGGAACCGCTTGCCCCCGTTGCGGAGGACGTAGCGGACCGGTGCGTAGAGCGATTCCGGGTCGGCCCGCGGAATGAGCGCCGGCAGCGCAGCGTCGATGCGTTCGCGGAGAGCCTGCACCTCCGCGGGCGCCCCGGGCCTGGACGAAGCGACTGTCATGCCGGAGTCAGGAGGGCTTTTTCTCCAGTTTGACATGCGGAAGCACGTCCTCGATGCGGGCATAGACTTCTTCGATAGAGCCTACGCCGTCCACCTCCTCGAGTAGTCCCCGTTCGCGGTAGTATCGGGCTACCGGCTCCGTCTCCTCCCGGTAGATGGCCAGGCGGTTCCGGACGTACTCGGGCTTATCGTCTTCCCGCTGAACGATGAGATCCGGATCAACGTCAGGAGGCGGCGGCTTGAACTCGAGGTGATAGTTTTCGCCGGTCAGCTTGTGTACGCGGCGTTTCGAGAGCCGGTCGACGATGACGTCGGTCGGCACCACCAGGCTTATCGCCACGTCGAGCGGCACGCCGTGGTCGTTCAGGAATTCTGTGAGCCACTCGGATTGTACGATGGTGCGCGGATAGCCGTCCAGGACGAACTGGTCATACCCTGCGTCCGCAATCGCCGTCTCGGCGAGCTCGCGGACGATCTTATCCGGGACGAGGTCTCCCTTCTGTACGAATTCCTCGGCGGCCCGACCCAGAGCCGTATCGGCCTCGATAGCGGCACGAATAATGACGCCCGTGGAAATATGGTGCAGTCCTCGGCGCTTCGCCAGAAGGGCCGCTTGCGTCCCTTTGCCAATTCCGGGAGGCCCGAGAAAAACGATACGCATGATCCTACTGCACTATTTCGTAAGGTCGCTCGCCTACTGTGAGGGTCGATGCGCGTGCTTCGCCGGGCGCGCCGACGAGACACGAGCCCGAAGGACGACGGTCGCCCGGACGTAGCGGCATGGCAAGGAGGCGGATCGACGCGGAGCAGGATGCAGCGGCACTCATGTCAGCGTAGTTGCGAATGGATGTATCGAGTCGTGAAGGCGGAATACCTGAATGGTGCAAAGGTGGCCTCTTTCAGGAGCATACGTCATTCGGGCAGGAACAGGCACGTCCGCTACAACCTCGCAATATTAGAGTTCCGTTGGGAGGCGTTCTCCTGGAAACCCCGCTGCGGGCAGCGGTCTCACGGCATATCGGCAGCCTGGTCTACCGGGCCGGTGGCGCCGTCGCCCGCATGCGAGGCCGCACCCCCTCCGCCCTCCTGCTCCTCCTCGCGTGTGATCATCGCCTGGAGCTCGTCGACGTCCACGCTCGCCGAGGCGACGTCAATGGCGACCTTCACGGCAAATCCCAGCGCCGTCTTCAGCAGGATGTCTGCGAACTCGCTGAAAAATCCCTTGGATTCGCGCGCTACCGTACGCGTCGGGGCGTAGACGACCAAGGGGGCCCGGCCTCGAAGCGCATCGCGAACGGCTTCTTCGATCGACCGCCCACGCCGCATCCTGCGCCGGACGTCCTCTCCAACGGCGTCAATGTACTGTTCCACGAGACGCTGATGGAAGGGCGCCGCATCCGGCTTCTTCCGACGCAGACCCGTTACGATCAGGCCGACCGCAACGCCGGACGCGGCCGCGCCCGCCAGCCCCAGAAGCGGGTGCTTCACGATGGACGACTTGATGGCCGCCGGCGCGGACGCTATCTCGCTCTCCAGCTCGTCGAGGCGGTGGTGTATAGACGCTTCCTTTTCGGCCAGCTCCTTCTCGAGGGCACTTTTGGAATGTTCGTTCCCCGGTTCAGCCGACGAGCCGCGACGTGCAGGATGATTCGATGCACTCATTGGATTCTCCTCAAGTCGTTCCCGCTCCGTTCGTCGACGTGCCCGTGATCTCCACTTCGCGCTTATCCCCCAAGCGCCGGCTCCGCGCATACAGCGCGCCGGTCGTGAGAAAAAGGAGGCCGGTGACGATGAGAAAACCCCATGCCGGATGTCCGAGCGCCCAGCCTATGAAGAGGGCGGCTGTTACCAGTGCGAAGAAGCCTCCCAACAGACCGACCGCCACCGGGGCGGCTTTGATGATCGCCTCGTCGACCTTCTTCCGGATTCGGTCCTGGACGTCGACCTGAAACAGGCGCAGGCGAAGCTCCACCCAGGAGGTAAAATCCTCGAAAAGGCCGCGCGTCTGACTTCCGATGCGCTGGACCTTATTCTTCCGGTCAGACGACCCGGCCCGCGCCGGGCCCTCCGCTGACGTTCCCAGGGGTTGTGGTGGAGATGCCTCCATGGTTGGGCGTTTGTTGACTATTATGAACGGTATCCTGTAACGTTATCGCTGCAAATGGGGATCTCGACGACGATGGATTCAATTACATTCAGTTCGTACATCCATTCGCATAACCGGCAGCATATGAGTTGCCGCCGCACGGCGCCCCTCGTCATTCGGGCGCCTCGGCATAGCGCCGCTGCGTACGCTCGTCAGTCGCCACGTCGGATTCGTGTCGGCGCGCCTGGCTGAGCACTCGCATCGAGCCTTTCATGATACGGTACCGTATTTACGAAATGATCTACTTAGAATAGTACGCCTTTTTTGCAACGGATCCTAGCTCAGTACATCGCATGCCGGCCATAGACGCCTCCCCGACTCCGAACCCCAACAGCCTCAAGTTCACACTTCGGAACGGGAAATTCATCGAAACGGGCATGGAATCGCTGGCCTCTCCCGACGAAGCGGCGGGCCACCCCCTGGGGGAGCGTCTCTTTGAGATTGAGGGTGTCGCCAACGTGTTCATCCTTCCGCAGTTTCTTACCATCACGAAAACGGGCGCTGCGAAGTGGGACGACATCGTGCCGCGTGTCGAGCGCGTCGTCGAGGATTTGTTGGGGCACTAGCTCCCGAGCGCGGTGAGGAAGGCGACCGTGTCGACACCGTCGGGACGCCAATCCATCCCCGGTCGCTGCGCATCGCCGAGCCGGTGCAGGTCGACGGCCTCGGTGAGGTGCTCGCAAACGGCTTCGGAAGCCACGACGAGCTGGATCCTGCTCGCCTGCGCTTCCAGCCACTGGTTGACCTCGGCCAGATCATCGTATTCCGTCCAGCGAACGTGGCCGGGTTGCTGCTCTTCCGGATCGCCCCGGCTAAGGAGAAACTCCAGCCCTTCTCCGAATGCGTGCGCCTGATCGACGGCCTCGAGGAAGGCGCGCTGCATCGCGAGCCGGCCGGGCGTGCTTTCATGCGCGGGAAACACGGCGCGGAAGCGCGCGAACGCCTCCAGCAGTGGGTCCGGCGGGAGTCCACGCGGCGCCCAGATGATCGCCACATTGCGGCAGCCGACCCCTTCGTGGAGAAGCGCGTCCTCGGCGAGACGTTCATACTCATCGTCCGTCTCCCGAGCGCCGAGCACGGCCACGCCGAAGGAATGTCCTCTCATCAGACGACGTTCCGGCGATATGCCATGCCGCCGGCACTCCTGCCGTGCCCAGTCCAAGGTTTCATCCGACCCGGTAGCGATGAGGGCGCCGGCCGATGCGAACACGTCCTGCCAACCTGCGAATTCGGCTTCGAGCGACGGAAGCCGCTCTCGAAGGTCCGCGACGAACGCCGGCAGCAGGGCCGGCGACTTCGACGATATCGTACCCACGTACCGATGTCCCGTCAGCACGACCGCGAGAAAGTCCTGCAGTCCGACGAGCGGGATGTTGCCGGCGTTCAGGACACCGACCGTGCGCCGCCTCGGCGCCGACCGGCCGGCGATCCAGGCCTCGATCCGGTCCGCCGTCGCAAGCGCCATCTGCTGATTCACCGCAAATGCGAGGGCCTCTTCCGTAAACACGTTCTCAGCGTCCAGGGTCTTCCACACAGCCCTCGATCGCCGCTCGTACGCGGGGTCGCGCCACTTCGCCGCGACGGCCGCGATTCCCTCGATCAGCCCGTCTCGGTCAGACATGGTCCACGAGGAAATTGCATCCCCGCAGTTCCGCGCCGGTGAGCCGGCCGAGCACTTCGAATCCGTCGCCGCAAGCGACGGCCCGGTCCTGGGTCAGGATAGCCGCCGCCGAATGCAGATTGGCCAGGTCCAGTACGGCCAGCGCGCCCGGCGTTCCTTCAGCCAGCTCCTCGAACGGAGCGTCCGGATCGACCACCCATACGCGCATCCACGGCGGCGGATGAAAGACCCCCTGCCCTCGCGTGTAACACTGGCTGAGGAGCTCGCACATCCCGTATTCGCTCCGTATCGACGCGACATCTACGCCGAATCCCTCCGCCAGACGTTCGTGCAGATCCCTCCGTCCGATCTCTCGACGATGGGTCTTCATCCCGCCCGTCTCGACGACGAGAGCGCCCTCCGGCAAGTCGAATGATTCGGTCTCGAGAAGATCGACCATCCCGAAGGCGGCGCCGAAAACCATCAGGCGCGTGCCGTCGCGGCGGCTCATCTCCGACAGGGCGTGGAGCCGCCCGGGGTCCTGGAGAATCGACCCGCTCCCCTCCGCACCGAAGCACTCCGTGAGATGAGCGACCATGAAGAGGAGCGACGAGGTGCCGCCCTGCTGCGCATAGCTGGGAAGATAGGATGCGAGCCGAAACGGCCCCGTTCCGAAGACCCGCTCGAAGTGGACGGACGCGGACCGCTCGTAGATCGACGCGTCGCGGACGTAATGTCGACTGGGCGCGCCGCCGCCCGTCCGGCTGCTCTCGAAGACGTGAACCGCTTCCTCGGGCGGACACGTGGTCACGGCCGCCCGCTTGAAAGCCTCCACGGGCAGGAACGTCGGGAGCCCGCTGCGTGAGCCCATCGTCTTGCAATAACGGCTATATACGGGATTCGCGTCTCGCTGATACGACAGCACGGTCTCGGCCATCCGGTCGAACCGGTCCGGCCGGTTCTCACGCAGTGTCGTGAAGCCGCGCGCTACCTGCTCGATGGTCACGGCCGGAGATCAGCTCTTGAACTTGATCGTGCAGCCGAAGGCCTTCGTCTGGGGGACGGCCACGTCGGAACCGGCGGCGACCGCCTGGAGGGCGTCGCGCAGATACGTCTCCTGGACGTTTCCCGGATCGCCCGGACTGTCATCGATCGTTCCCGCGTAGACGAGCACGTCGTTGCCGTCGAAGAGGTAGACGTGCGGCGTGCGCTCGGCGCCGAAGGCCTCCGCGAGACGCGACGACGGATCGGACAGATAGCGGACGGCCGACGGATATCCCGCCGCGTCATACCGCTCCGCACCCGCAGCCGCGTCTTCCTGCGGATAGGCTTCCGCATCGTTGGAATTGACCAGCACGAACGCGATTCCGCGGTCCGCAAACGCGTCGACGAGGTCGACCACTCGGCTTTCGTAGCGCTCCACCCACGGACACTGGTTGCTCCAGAAGATGACCACCGTGCCGGCGCCCCCCTTCAATCCGCCCAGCGTAGCCTGGCCGTCCTGGACGTCCGGCAGCGATTCGTTCATCATCGGCATCGTGGACCCGAGCGGGATCTCGTCGGCCGCCTGCCCACGGGCCGGGGAAGCAAGCAGGACCATCACCAAAAGCGTCCACAAAAGTGTACATCTGCGGGCGTGCGGAGTAGGCATCATCATATTCGTCATCGTCTGTTGTCAGAGCTCTCGGCCGGGGACAGGGCGCTCTGCATACGTCCCGCCACCTGCTCGTACGTCTTCGTACCCTCCCAGAAGTCAAGAAGCGTGCCGGACGGCCCGAAGAGCGCCGTTGCCGGCAGGGCACCGGACCATCCGGCATCGACGGCGTTGAAGAAAGCCTGGTTGTCTCCGGACGACATGAACGAGCGTGCCTTCACGCCGTGTTCCGCCAGGAAATGCTGCACCTCGGGAAGACTCTCCGGGTAGTCGGCGGATACGAACAGGAGCCGCAGCCCCTGAGATCCGAATTCCCGGCCGATCCGAACGAGCACGCGCATCTCATCTTCACAGGGATCGCACCACGTCGCCCAGAAATTGACCACGGTTATTTCTCCTTCGCCCAACCGCACCTCGGCGAGGACGTCCTGAGCGGAGACGTCGACGACCTCCGGAAGCTGCGCGCGCACGGGCGCCGCCGTCAGGCTCAGTAAGACAAGTACGGGGAAGCGGGGTCGCTGCATCACCACGAAGCGGAGGAGGAAGAGGCCCTTCGTTTACCGCCTCTACTTCGCCCGAGCAGCACTGTTTCGGCTGGACCGGAAACGCTACAGGAACGTGCAGCCCTCGCCCGCGCACCGTCCTCGCACGGCAAACGCCCGCTATCGAGTCCCGGCGGGCTCCTCGGCCGCAACGTGAAGCGTGTTCAGGAGGGAGAGTTTCGTGAGGGGCTTCTCCAGGTACCCGTCCCACCCCTGATCCAGCACCCGCCGGCGACGGCTCGCCCGGGGATGGCAATCGACCAGGACGAGCCGCGCCCGGGCCGTGGCAGGGAGTCCGCGCAGCACCGCCAACAGCTCCTGCTCGGAACGATCGGCG